>JACFNY010000450.1 GCA_019454625.1 Sphingomonadaceae bacterium | reverse complement strand
GAGGTGTTCCTTCGGCGTCACGTAGCAGAGCATCGCGGTGCCGAACCAGCCGATCATCGCCGCGCCGATGGCGCTCGTGATGTGGTCGTAGCCGGGCGCGATGTCCGTGGTGAGCGGCCCCAATGTGTAGAAGGGGGCCTCGCCGCAGGCCTCGAGCTGCTTGTCCATGTTGGCCTTGATCTTGTGCATCGGCACGTGGCCGGGGCCCTCGATCATCACCTGCACGTCGTGCTTCCACGCGATCTGCGTCAGCTCGCCCAAGGTGGCGAGCTCGCTGAACTGCGCCTCGTCGTTCGCGTCGGCGATGCTGCCGGGGCGGAGGCCGTCGCCGAGGCTGAAGGCGATGTCGTAGGCCTTCATGATCTCGCAGATGTCCTCGAAGCGTTGGTAGAGGAAGCTCTCCTTGTGGTGCGCGAGGCACCATTTCGCCATGATCGAGCCGCCGCGCGAAACGATGCCGGTGACGCGCTTCGCCGTCAGCGGGATATAGGGCAGGCGCACGCCCGCGTGGATGGTGAAATAGTCGACGCCCTGCTCGGCCTGCTCGATGAGCGTGTCGCGGAAGATCTCCCACGTCAGGTCCTCGGCGATGCCGCCGACCTTTTCGAGCGCCTGGTAGATGGGCACAGTGCCGATGGGGACGGGGCTGTTGCGGAGGATCCATTCGCGCGTGTCGTGGATGTTGCGACCCGTCGAGAGGTCCATCACCGTGTCCGCGCCCCAGCGGATCGACCAGACCATCTTGTCGACCTCGTTCGCCACATTGGAGGCGACGGCGGAGTTGCCGATGTTGGCGTTGATCTTGACGAGGAAGTTGCGGCCGATCGCCATCGGCTCCGATTCGGGGTGGTTGATGTTCGCCGGGATGATGGCGCGGCCGCGCGCCACCTCGTCGCGGACGAACTCGGGCGTGACGTAATCGGGGATGGCGGCGCCGAAATCGTGACCGTCGCGGACATAGTCCTTGAGGCGCGCGCGGCCGAGGTTCTCGCGCTCCGCCACATATTCCATCTCTGGCGTGATGATGCCGCGCTTCGCATAGTGCATCTGGCTGACGTTCATGCCGGGCTTGGCGCGCAGGGGCCGCTTCACGACGTTGGGGAAGGGCTGCACGCCGCCGGAGCGGTCCGGGCCGAGCTGGCCGTTGTCTTCGGGCTTCACGGCGCGGGCGTCGTAGGCCTCCACGTCGCCGCGCGCGAGAATCCAGTCGCGGCGGAGCGCGGGGAGGCCGGCGAGGATGTCGATGCGGGCGGCGGGGTCCGTGTAGGGGCCGGAGGTGTCGTAGACGCGCACGGGCGGCTCGCCGGACGAGGCTTCGAGGTCGATCTCGCGCATCGCGACCTTGTGCGGGCCGACGTAGATCTTGCGGCTGCCGCGGATGGGCCCGGTGGTGACGCCAATCTCGGTGCGGGCGGGGATGTCGGCCATGTCTCGTGCTCCGTCATGGGGCGCACCTGCGGCGGGACATGGCAAAAGCGACGCCTCCAGCGGGAGACGATGCGGTTCCGATCCCTACGCCGGCACGACCCGGGTCAGGTTCGAAGGGTTTCCCCGCTCGTGCGGCGATCTCAGCCCGGCGTCACACCGGGTACCCCTTGGAACGAATGCTGGCGCGGACTCTGGGGGCTTTGCCCGCGCCTGTCAATTCGCCGTGCGCTTGACGGGCCGGCAAGGGGGTGGTGAATGCGCCGGGGGCAGCGGCGGGCT
>JACFNY010000449.1 GCA_019454625.1 Sphingomonadaceae bacterium | reverse complement strand
CCGATCAAGCTATCTGGCGCGACTCCCGCGCCGCACGATCCCGCGCCCGCGCTCGGCGAGCATAATGCCGTCGTCCTCCGGGGACTGCTCGGTCTCGACGATGCCGCGCTCGCCGCGCTCGGCGACAAGGGAGTGATTTGAGATGGCGATCGACGTGACGCGCGACGGGGCGGTGGCGACGGTTCGCTTCGCGCGGCCGGAAAAGCTGAACGCGCTGACGCTTGCCATGTACGACGATCTCGGGCGCGCCTTCGCGGAGATCGGCTGCGATGACCGCATTCACGCCGTCGTCCTCGCGGGCGCCGGGGACCGGGCATTCTGTGTCGGGGCCGATCTCACCGAATCCATCCCGGCGCTCGCATCGGGCCGGTTCGACATCAGCGCGTGGGACCCGGCCCACCTCAAGACCGGTGCCTTCTACAAGCCCATCGTCGCGGCGGTTCGCGGCTTGTGCCTCGGCGGCGGTTTCGAGATCATGCTGGCGACCGATCTCAGGATCGCCGCCGAAGACGCCGTGTTCCAGCTTCCGGAGGTCGGGCACGGGTTCGTGCCCGCCGGCGGCACGCTGGTTCGCCTGACCCGGCAGATCGCCTATGCGCACGCGATGGAGCTGATGCTGACGGGACGGCGCTTCACCGCCGCGGAGATGCTCTCCCGCGGCGTGCTCAATCAGGTGGTCGCAAGCGACCGGGTCGAAGCGACGGCGGCCGCGCTTGCCGCCGAAATCGCCGACAGGAGCCCGCTGGCGGTCCAGACGATCAAGGAAGCGGTGCTGACGCTTCACGACCTCCCCGTCGCGGAGGCGTTCGCGCGCGAGGCGGCGCTCGGCCAGCGCACCTTCACCAGCGACGATGCCAAGCGGGCGCTGGCCCGCTTTGCTTCGCCCGGCAAACGCAAGACCGATCGGGACTGAGAACCTTACGACCGGTGCTCGACCTGCCCTTGCAGCCATGCGAGGAAGGTCGGGTCCGCGCCGTAGGCCACGTTGACCCGCATCGCGGGCGCCGGGTTCCGGGAGGTCGAGAAATTGACCGCAGGCGCGATGAATATCCCGGCCTTTGCCGCATCATGGGCAAGGTCTTCGCCGCCCATGTGCTCCGGAAGCTCGATCCACAGGTAGAAGCCGCCACCGATCGGGCGGCGGATGCCGAACCCCAGCGCCTCCAGCGCCTTCACGCTCGCCGCCGTCGCCGCGCTGGCGCGGGCGCGCAGCCGGCGGAGGTGCTTGAGGTAATGACCATGCTCGACCAGCTGGAAGATCAGGCGCTCGTCATGGGCCGAGGTGGACACCGCCGTCACGACCTTGAGCTCATTGAGTTCGCTCGCCAGCCGGGGCGCCGCGGCGAGATAGCCGGTGCGGAAGCTGGCCGCCAATGTCTTGGAGAAGGTGCCGATGTAGATCACCCGCTCCAGCTGATCGAGCGCGGCGAGGCGCGGGGCGGTGTAAGGCAGGATGTCCGCGAAGGGATCGTCCTCGATCACGAGGAGATCGAACTCGCTCGCCGCCCGCAGCACCGCGTAGGCAGTGCCGATGGTGATCGACCCCCCGGTCGGATTGTGTGCGAGCGACTGGGTGAAGAAAAGCCGCGCACCGCTCTTCCTCGCCTTGGCTTCGAGATCGCCGACGTCGGGGCCGTCCTGCTTCCGGTTGACGCCGATCGCGTTCGCCCCGGCAAGCGCGAGCTTGGCGAGCAGCGGATAATAGCCCGG
>JACFNY010000448.1 GCA_019454625.1 Sphingomonadaceae bacterium | reverse complement strand
AAGCTCTCGCGCGGCGATTTCGCGGGGGCCGAAAAGATGTTCCTGCAGGCGATCAGCTACGACAAGTCGCTGTTCACCGCGAAGAACAACCTGGTGATGGCCCGCGCAGCGCAGCGGCGCTACGACATGCCGGTCATGCAGATGACCCAGGAAGAGCGCGCGCAGCTCCTCTACACGATGGCGCTCGCGGCGATCAAGCAGGGCGACGTGGCGATCGGCAAGGGCCTTCTGCAAGAGGCGATCGACACCAGCCCGCAGCATTTCGAGGCCGCGGTGCGGGCGCTCCGCGCGCTTGACGCGAACGTGTCGAACCGCTGAGCGCATGCTCGACTGGCTGGCCTCGTTCGACCCGGCGGTCGCGGCGCCGCGCGCCACCGCGTGGTGGTTCCTGCCCTTCGCGCTGCCGTTCTCGATCTATGTGGTCTGGAGCGACCTGCGCGCGATGCGCATCCCGAACCGAGCGGTGATCCTGCTGTTTCTCTGCTTCGCGCTGGTCGGGCCCTTGGCCTTGCCGCTGGCGGATTACGGCTGGCGGCTGGTCTTTGCCTTCGCGGTGCTGGCGGTCGGGTTCTTCCTCAACGCCTTCGGCGGGGTCGGCGCGGGCGACGTGAAGTTCGCCGCCGCCGCCGCGCCGATGGTCGCGCCTGCGGACGGTCGGCTGGTGCTGGTGCTGTTTGCCGCCGTGCTGCTTGCCGCCTTCGCCACGCATCGCGCCTTCCGCGCGGTCCCCGCGGTGCGCCGCCAGCTGGAGCCGCAGCGACTTTCCCATGGGGCTCGCGCTTGGCGGGACGCTGGTCTTCTACCTGCTGCTGGTGGCGCGCTTCGGGTCCTGAGCGCCCTGCGGCGCGACCGGAAACACGAAGCAGCGGTCGCGCCTTATCGTCAGCCACAGAACCGTGCCCGCCGCCGGCAGGAACACCTGCGGCACCGTCGCCCGCAGGATCGAATCGTCATGGTCCATGCGGAACTCGACCAGGCTCTCGCGCCCCATGAAGCGCGCGCGTTCGACCACGGCGCGCGCCGGAGTGCCCTCGGAGGGCGTCGGCAGCGGCCCCCGGCCCTGGCGGTCGAAGTCGATCCTGAGGTGCTGCGGCCGGATCACGATCTCGACCTCGGTGCCTTCGGCATGTCCGGGCGCCAGGAACCTGCCCCAGGGCGTGTCGGTGGCCGCATTGTGCACGACGCCACGGATCACGTTGATATCGCTGAAGAACGCCGCCGCGGCGCGGTCCACCGGGGCGGTGTAGATCTGGTAGGGCGTGCCGCGCTGCACGATCCGTCCCCCGCGCATCAGGAGGATCTCGTCGGCCATCCGCATCGCCTCGTCCGGCTCGTGCGTGACGAGAAGCACCGCCGTGCCCTCTTCCTTCAGCACCGCCAGCGTGTGATCGCGGATGTCGTCCTTCAGCCGCTCGTCGAGGCCCGAGAACGGCTCGTCCATCAGCATCACCCGCGGCCGGGGCGCGACCGCCCGTGCCAGCGCCACGCGCTGCGCCTCGCCGCCCGAGAGTTCGTGCGGATAGGCGGTGGCCTTGTCGCTCAACCCGATCCGCGCGAGAAGCTCGGCCACCCGCGCCAGACGGTCCGCCTTGCCGCCGGTCAGGCCGAAGCCCACGTTGGCCGCGACGCTCAGATGCGGGAAGAGCGCGAAATCCTGGAACATCAGCCCGACCGAGCGGCTCTCGGGCGGCAGCGCCACCCCCTCGCCCGCCACCACCCGCCC
>JACFNY010000447.1 GCA_019454625.1 Sphingomonadaceae bacterium | reverse complement strand
CCCGGCCATTGATCCCGCCATCGCAGAGCCGGTGCGCGCCGATGCCGAGCGCGCGTTCCACCTTGCATACGGCGACGCAGCAGCGCCGCCGCTCGCCGCCGCACGGCGATCCTCCGAGCGTTATGCGGCGCTCGCGCACGGCGGCGCGCCCGGCTACGGCCTGTTCGTCCAGCCCTTCGTCGAGATACGGCCGCGCCGGGTCGAAGGCATCGGCCTCGTGACGGGCGAACGCGCCGAGGCGGTGCTCGGCGTCGAGGTGTTCGACGCCGTGCGTGGCACGCTGCTCGGGCGGATCACGCGGGGCAGCGACTGGACGCTGGCGGCGCGGACGTGGGAATACGTACCCGCGGACTACCGGCCGTCGCGGCGGGCGGTGGCGCCGGATTTCGGCGGCAAGCTCGCCGGTCTCGTGGAGGAAGCGGGCGCGTTCGCGCGCTGCCGCCCGCTCGAAGTGGCCGTGAACGGTACCTCGGGCGACGAACTGCTGATCTCGGCGGCGGGCGGCGATCTGGTGGTCGGTGATCTCCTCGGTCTCGGCGACGCCCGTGTCGCGGCGGGGGCCGGGCCAGAGGCGATGCTGGGCTGGACGTTCGCCGAGGTGGTCTCGGTGTCGGGCAGCGCCGCGCGGGCGCGCGTGCTGGGCGACGGCGTGCCGCCGGGAACGCGGATGGCGGTGCGTCTGCGCTGATTCTCGGCGCTCGTTTCCGGCCTTGGCATGGACATTGCTTGGAAATGTGTCATGCAAGGCTGGATGAACAAAGCGACGGTTTCCCGACGCCGGTTGGCACTGGCGGCAATGATTGCCGTCTGTGCGCCCGCGGCTGCCGCGCAGCCGGTGATCTTCGAAAACCTCGATCTCCTCGAAGCGCACATCGGTGCGTTCACCGGGCCGGACCGCACGCCGCGCATCGACAGGCGCCTGAAGCTCGGCGCCTGCGCGGTGCGGCCGGAACTCGTCTGGTACGGCACCGGGCAGACCACCGTGCTCGTCCGCTGCGGCGGGCCGAACGGCTGGCAGATCTACGTGCCCGTGCACATGAACCCGGCGGGCCAAGGTGCTGTTCAGGGCGCCGTGCAGGGCGGCAGCGTCGTCGTCGTGCGCCCGGTGCCGCGCGGCGGCACGATCACGGCGGGCGATGTCGATTTCCGGCCCGATACCTACGTGCCGGGCGGCGTGACCGCGGTCGACCAGGTGGTCGGCAAGGTGGTGATCCGCGCGCTCAATCCCGGCGAGGCGGTGCGCGCCAACATGCTGATCGCCGCCAATGCCGTGAAACGCGGCGATCCCGTGGAGATCAGGAGCGGCGGGACGGGGATCGAGGTCGCGGTCGAGGGCGTCGCCGAACAGGACGCGCCCGTGGGCGGTCGCGTGCGGGTTCGCAACGTCGCTTCGGGCAGCCGGATTCAAGCGATCGTGGTCGGACCGGGAATTGTTGCGCTTCCGGGCTATAAAAATCCGGAAGACGGTCGTGAATGAATTCATAACGGGTTTTTGCGCCGCTCAGGCGATGATGAGGCGATAGGATGGTAGACGGAATTTCTGGCCGCCCGGCAGGGCTGAACGGAGCATCGGTGCTGCCGGACCCGGCGGCGGCGAAGGCGGCGGGCGCGGCGAAGACCGCGAAAGCCGAAACCGCGCCGACGCCTGCACGCGCCGAGCTTTCCGAGCTTGCCACCGCCGCGCGGGACGCAGCCTCCGCGCCGGTCGACGCCGCGCGTGTCGCCGAGCTTCGCGCCG
>JACFNY010000446.1 GCA_019454625.1 Sphingomonadaceae bacterium | reverse complement strand
CAGATCAGCCTCGTCGATGCGCAGAAGCGGGACAAGGGCGCCGCTATCGGCGATTTCGTCGTCGATCCGCTGCCGCCGATTGAATTCGGCCGCATCGCCGCGCAGGCGGCGAAGCAGGTGATCGTGCAGAAGGTGCGCGATGCCGAGCGCGAGCGCCAGTACGAGGAATTCAAGGACCGCGTGAACGAGGTGACGACCGGCGTCGTGAAGCGCGTCGAGTTCGGGCACGTCGTCGTCGATCTCGGCCGCGCCGAGGGCGTCATCCGCCGCGACCAGCAGATCCCGCGCGAGATCCTGCGCGTCAACGACCGCGTCCGGTGCCTGATCAAGGACGTGCGCCGTGAGAACCGTGGTCCGCAGATCTTCCTGTCGCGCGCGGCCGGCGAATACATGAAGAAGCTGTTCGCGCAGGAGGTGCCGGAAATCTACGACGGCATCATCGAGATCAAGGCGGTCGCGCGCGATCCGGGCAGCCGCGCCAAGATCGGCGTCATCAGCCGCGATTCGTCGATCGACCCGGTCGGCGCCTGCGTCGGCATGAAGGGCAGCCGCGTGCAGGCGGTGGTGCAGGAGCTTCAGGGCGAGAAGATCGACATCATCCCGTGGTCGCCCGACATCGCGACCTTCGTGGTGAACGCGCTCCAGCCTGCCGAGGTGGCGAAGGTCGTGATCGACGAGGAAGAGCAGCGCATCGAGGTGGTGGTGCCCGACGACCAGCTTTCGCTCGCCATCGGCCGCCGCGGCCAGAACGTGCGTCTCGCCAGCCAGCTCACCGGCCACCAGATCGACATCATGACCGAAGCCGACGAGAGCGAACGCCGCCAGAAGGAATTCGTCGAGCGGTCCGAGCTGTTCATGAACGAACTCGATGTCGACGAGACGCTGGCGCAGCTGCTCGTCGCCGAGGGCTTCACCGCGCTCGAGGAGGTCGCCTACGTGGAGACCGAGGAACTCGCGGCCATCGAGGGCTTCGACGAGGACCTCGCGGGTGAGCTTCAGAACCGCGCCACCGAGGCGCTGGAGCGCCGCGAGGCCGCCGCCCGCGAAGAGCGCCGTGCGCTCGGCGTCGAGGACGCGCTTGCCGAGATCGAAGGCCTCACCGAGAAGATGCTCGTGACACTCGGCAAGGCGGGCATCAAGACGCTCGACGATCTCGGCGATCTCGCGACCGACGAACTCGTCTCCAAGCGCGAGGGCGTACTCAAGGAGTACGGCCTCAGCGAGGACGAAGGCAACCGCATCATCATGGCGGCGCGCGCCCACTGGTTCGAGGGCGACGATGCATCCGGGGCATCCGGGGAGGACGCACCCGCGGATGCCGAAGCATGAGCCCGAACGTCGCTGCATACTAAGCGGTGAGCGCGAGGGGCGGGACGCGCTGGTGCGGCTCGCCCTTTCCCCCGACGGCGAGGTCCTGCCGGACATCGGCGCGCGTGCGCCGGGCCGCGGCGCGTGGGTGAAGCCGGACCGCGCGCTCGTCGCGGAAGCCGAAGCCAAGGGCAAGCTGAAGGGTGCGCTGCAACGGGCCTTCAAGGGCGACGTGCGGCGTGTGCCGGAAGGCATGGCGGACCGGATCGAGGCCGGGCTGAAGCGCGCCGCGCTCGACCGGCTGGGGCTGGAGCTTCGCGCAGGCAATCTGCTGCTCGGCAGCGACCGTATCGCTGCGGCGGTGGATAGCGGCGAGGCCGCGCTCGTTCTGCACGCGGCCGACGCGGCGCCCGACGGTGTGCGCAAGCTGGCGCAGCGGTTGCATTC
>JACFNY010000445.1 GCA_019454625.1 Sphingomonadaceae bacterium | reverse complement strand
TGCGACGTGGCGCGAGCGCGCGGTCTGGACGGCGCTCGCCGCCGTGCCCTCGGGCCTGCTGCTGTCGACGACGACACATCTCACCACCGACATCGTCGCCGTGCCGCTGCTCTGGGTGGTTCCGCTCGCGCTCTACCTCGTCACCTTCATCGTCGCCTTCTCGATGGGCGGCGCGATCTTCGTGAAGCAGGCAAAGATGGCCGCGCCGATCCTGCTGCTGCTGCTCGGCGGCTACACGTTCCTTGCGCAGGGCGTTTTCGCGCTGCTGATGGCGCTCACCAATCTCGTGCTGCTGTTCGTGGTCGCGCTGGCGCTGCACGGCCACCTCGCCGAGCGGCGGCCGCCTCCGTCGCAGCTCACCGACTTCTACCTGTGGATCTCGGTGGGCGGCGTGCTCGGCGGGCTGTTCTCCGCGATCGTCGCGCCGCTGGTGTTCGACTGGGTGTACGAGCACCCGATCCTGCTCGTGTGCGCGGCGGCGCTGATCCCCGCGAAGCCGCTGACGAAGCGCCTCGGCAAGCTGTGGAAAGGGCGCCGGGGTCTGATCCTCGACATCGCCCTGCCGCTCGCCGCGCTCGCCGCCTCGTGGTGGGTGCACACCGAACTGATCCTTGCCGACAGTGCCGAGACCGCAGCCCCCGCGCTCGCCCTCATTGCGCTTGCCGCCGTGCTCTCGATCGGGCGGCGCCTCACCTTCGCGGCCTGCTTCGGCGCGCTGATGCTCGGCCTCGGCGGCTGGCAGGCGATAGCGATCAGCCGCATCGAACTGGCGCGCGAGCGCAGCTTCTTCGGCATCTACACGGTGAAGGCGGACAGCGCGCGGCTGATCCGCCAGCTCGAGCACGGCACGACGCTGCACGGCGTGCAGAGCCTGATCCCGGACCTCCAGAGCGAACCGCAGTCCTACTACGCGAAGGGCAGCGGCGTCGCCGAGGCGTTCGAGGCGCTGCCCAAGATCGCCGGACGCTTTGCCAAGGTCGGCTACGTCGGGCTCGGCACCGGCTCCCTCTCCTGCTTCGCGATGCCGGGACAAGGCTGGACTGCGTTCGAGATCGACCCGCTGGTCGTGCGGCTGGCGAAGGACGAGCGGCTGTTCACCTATATCGCCCGCTGCACGCCGGACCTTCGCATCGTGATGGGCGACGCGCGCCTCTCGCTCGCGAAGGAGCCGAAGCACACCTACGACCTGATCGCCATCGACGCCTTCACATCGGACGCGATCCCGATGCACCTGATGACCGAGGAGGCGTTCAGGGTCTATGCGGGCGCGCTGAAGCCGGACGGCGTGCTGATGGTGCACATCTCGAACCGCCATATCGACCTGCAGCCGGTGATCGCCGCCATTGCCGCCGACATGGGCTGGACGGCGCGCGTGCGCGACCACACGCCCTACGACCCCGGCCTTCCCGGAATCGACTATTCGCGCTCGATCTGGGTGGCGCTGACGCCCACGGAAACGCGGATGCAGGACCTGATGTACGGCAGCGGAGCGGGACCGGCCGGCTGGGCGCTGCTGCGCGAGAAGCGCGGCCTTCAGCCGTGGACCGACGATTTCGCGAGCATCATCCCGGTGCTGAAGCAACAATAGCCGGGTTCAGTCGCGCGTATAGACGCGGTTCCCCGCGAGCCACGTTTCCATCACCTTCACCTTCCAGATGTCGCCGACGGGCATCTTGAAGATGTCTCCGTCGACGAGGATGAAATCGGCCCACTTGCCGGGGGTCAGCGTGCCGACCGCTCGCTCCTGCTGCCCCGCATAGGCTGCACCCGTG
>JACFNY010000444.1 GCA_019454625.1 Sphingomonadaceae bacterium | reverse complement strand
AGCTCAAGGACAAGACCTACTACCGCCACACCGGCTATCCGGGCGGCATCAAGGCCATCACGGCGGGCAAGGTCCTCGAGGGCCGCTACCCCGAGCGCGTGCTCGAGAAGGCCGTCGAGCGCATGGTCCCGCGCGGGCCGCTCGGCCGCGCGCAGATGCGCAACCTTCGCATCTATGCGGGCGCCGAGCATCCGCATGTCGCACAGAATCCGCAGGTCGTCGACGTCGCGTCGATGAACCGCAAGAACAAGGTGGGTGCCTGATCATGGCTGATGAGAAGTTGGGTCTCGAGGATCTGAAGGACCTCGCCGTCGAAACCGCCGCGGGCGCCGCGCCGGTGGCCGTCTCCGCCGCGCCGCTGCGCGAGAAGGAAATCGACGCGCAGGGCCGCGCCTACGCGACCGGCCGCCGCAAGGATGCCGTCGCGCGCGTCTGGATCAAGCCGGGCACCGGCAAGATCACGGTCAACGGCCGCGACCAGACCGTGTATTTCGCGCGTCCGACGCTGCGCCTCGTCATCAACCAGCCCTTCGACGTCTCGGGCCGGGGCGGCCAGTTCGACGTGATCGCCACCGTTTCGGGCGGCGGTCTCTCGGGCCAGGCCGGCGCCGTGAAGCACGGCATCAGCCAGGCGCTGACGAAGTACGAGCCGGAATTGCGCACGGTCGTGAAGCAGGCGGGTTTCCTCACCCGCGACAGCCGCACCGTCGAGCGCAAGAAGTACGGCCGCGCCAAGGCGCGCCGCAGCTTCCAGTTCTCGAAGCGCTGATCGGCGTTTTCCGACGCTTCGTGGAAAAGGGCGCTTTCGGGCGCCCTTTTTATTTTACGTCCCGTCTCCTTCCTCTCCCCATTGAGCGCAGGTTCATGTATGGCCTGCCACAGCAGAGCAGCCATGCACCTCGACCTTGAACACGACGACATCCCGGCCATCCGGTTGACGGAGGTCTGCGTCATCGGCGCCGGCGCCGCCGGCATCGGCGTCGCGCGCCGCCTGCTGGCGCACGGGCACAGCGTCACGCTCCTCGAAAGCGGCGGCCTCGACTACGAGGCGAAGACCGCCGATCTCGGCGCGGGCCGCAACGTCGGCGAGCCCTATTACGACCTCGAGGATTCGCGCCTGCGCTTCTTCGGCGGCACCACGGCGATCTGGGGCGGCCGCTGCGCCGAGCTCGACCCCGTCGATTTCGAGCGCCGCGACTGGGTGCCGCATTCGGGCTGGCCGGTCTCCCGCGAGACGCTGGAGCCCTACTACCGGGAGGCGTGGCGCGCGCTCGGCTTCCCGCAGGGACCCGACACGGCCGGGGCGATGAAGGCCGCGGGCGTGCCGCTGCCGGACCTCGACCCGGCCCGGCTCGCGCTCGGTACGTGGCAGTTCGACGAGCGCTTCAACCGCTTCACCTTCGATGCCTGCGCGGACCTCCGCGCGCATCCGCGCTGCACGATCGTCACCCACGCCACCGTCACCGGCATCGAGGCGAACGAAGGCGGGGCCGTGACGCACGTCGAGGCCCGAAGCCTCACCGGGCGCACGCTGCGCATCCACGCCCGCTATTTCGTGCTCGCCGCGGGCGGCCTCGAAAACCCGCGCCTGCTGCTCGCGAACCGCCTCGGCAACGACCGCGATCTCGTCGGCCGTTTCTTCATGGAGCACCCGCACGCGCGCGGCGGCCGCGTCGTGGAGGGCGATGCGTGGGCGTTGCTGGGGGCCTTCGCGCGGCCGCACCGCGTGGGCGGCCGCAAGGTCGCCGCGCTCGTCACGCCGAGCGCGGCGCGGCA
>JACFNY010000443.1 GCA_019454625.1 Sphingomonadaceae bacterium | reverse complement strand
CTCGCGCATGTCCTGTTGATAGTGGCGGCGCACGCTTTCGTCGCGGATGCGCCCGGTCAGGTCGCGCAGCGTCCGCTCGAGCTCGGCCCGCCGCTCCGGCGTGTCGAACACGCCGCCCGAGGTCTCGCGCAGCCACAGAAGCTCGGCCAGCGGCCGCGCCTGGGCCAGCACCTGGCGGAAGGCGTCCGGCCCGCCCGCGCGCACCAGGTCGTCGGGGTCCTGGCCCTCGGGCAGGAGCGCGAAGCGCAGCGTGCGGCCGGGCGCGACCAGGGGCAGCGCGAGGTCCGCCGCGCGCCACGCCGCCTTCAGGCCGGCCTGGTCGCCGTCGAAGCACATCACCGGCTCCCCGGTCATCCGCCAAAGGAGATCGAGCTGGTTTTCCGTCAGCGCGGTGCCGAGCGGCGCCACCACGTTGTCGAAGCCGGCCTGCGCCAGCGCGATCACGTCCATGTAGCCCTCGACGGCGATGACGGTGCCGTCCTGCCCCGCCGCTCCACCCCGGGCCTTGCGGGCGCGGGCGAAATTGTAGAGCACGTTGCCCTTGTGGAAGAGCTCGGTGTCGTTGGAATTCAGGTATTTCGCCAGCGCGTCCTTCGCCATCGCCCGGCCGCCGAAGGCGATCACCCGGCCGCGCGAATCCTCGATCGGGAACATGATCCGATCGCGGAAGCGGTCGTAGGAGACGGGGATGTCGTCGCCGTGCACGACCAGCCCGCACGCCTCGATCTGGTCCCTGCCTACTCCCTTGGAAGCAAGGAATTCCTTGAGGATGTTGCGGCCGTCGGGGGCGTAGCCCAGCCGGAACGCCTGCTGCGTCTGCGACGACAGCCCACGCTCGCGCAGATAGGCGCGCGCCCTGGCGCCCTCGGCGGCCTGCAACCTGTCCTGGAAGAAGCGGGTGGCGAGCTCCATCACGTCGGTCAGGCTGGCGCGCTGCCTTTCGCGCCGTTCGGCTTGCTCGTCGCGCGCCGGCATCGCCACGCCGGCCATCTCGGCCACCCGCTCGACCGCCTCGGGAAAGCTCATCCCGTCGAGCTCGGTCAGGAACTTGAAGTGATCGCCCGAGACGCCTCAGCCGAAACAGTGGTAGCGGCCCTTCCTGTCCTCGCAGTGGAAGGACGGCGTCTTCTCGCCGTGGAACGGGCAGCAGCCCCAGTAATCGCCGCGCTGGGCGTTGGTCTTCTTCCTGTCCCACGCCACGCGCGTGCCGACGATCGCGGAAATCGGCAACCGGTCGCGGATCTCGTCGAGGAAGGAAGGGGAAAAGCGCATCGCCCGGTTTCGTCCCCGCTTTCGTCCAGGGCCTCTCGTTGAGGCTCCTATATAGGAGCCCGCCCGTCCGCGCGCGACCGCAATCTGCCGGCATGCCCGCAATTCACAGCCGCCGGAACCCCCGGGGCTTGCCCGTCGTTGGGGAAAGCACGGGCGCCGCCGTTTGACCGCCACGATTATCCGGCTAATCTGCACGAGTAGAAAACCGCCCTTTTTTCCGTGACTTGCGGACCGATTCGTCGACCATGAACCTCACTGTCCAGTCTTCCCGCCGCGCGCGGGCCACGGTTCGCAGGCCATGACCGGCTCGCTCGTCCTGCTGCACCTTGCCGGGGCGGTGGCGCTGCTGCTGTGGGCCACCCACATGGTGCGCACCAGCGTCGAGGACGCGTGGGGCGACACGCTGCGGATGCGGTTGCGCCACACGCTGAAGAACCCGATGCTGGCGGTCGCCGCCGGCGGCGCGCTCGCCGTCGCCTTCCAGAGCGCGACGGCCGTGTCGCTG
>JACFNY010000442.1:1567-1784 GCA_019454625.1 Sphingomonadaceae bacterium | reverse complement strand
TGGGTGGTGAAGTGATCGGACAGCGTGTGCGCGAGCTGCGCGGGCGCTCCGGCGAGGCGATAGAGCGGGCCGGTGAGGAGGCCGGCGGACGTGCGCACCCTGTCCAGATAGCCGCCGCGATGGTCGGCGACCATCAGCACCACCGCCAGCGCCAGATAGGCCAGCAGCTTGAGCGTTCCCGCGCCGCCCTCGACGAACAGGTTGCCGCTGCTGCTGC
>JACFNY010000442.1:0-1557 GCA_019454625.1 Sphingomonadaceae bacterium | reverse complement strand
AGCGCGCCCGGACAAATGGGAGCGACGAAATCGCAGCCGTGCTAGTCGATCAGCTCCAGCGCGCGCCCGCCGCCGCGCGCCACGCAGGTCAGCGGATCGTCGGCCACCTGCACATAAAGCCCGGTTTCGTCGGACAGGAGCTTGTCCAAATCGCGCAGCATGGCGCTTCCGCCGGTCAGCACGATGCCGCGCTCGTAGACGTCGGCGCTCAGCTCGGGCGGGGTCTGCTCCAGCGCCGCGCGCACCGCGCTGACGATGCCCGAGAGCGGCTCGTGCAGGGCTTCGAGCACTTCGTTGGAGTTGATCGTGAAGTTGCGCGGCACGCCTTCGGCCAGGTTGCGCCCGGAGACCTGGATCTCCTTCACGTCCTCCTGCGGGAAGGCGCAGCCGACCTCGAGCTTGATCCGCTCGGCCGTGGTCTCGCCGATCAGGGTGCCGTGGTTGCGCCGCACATAGCTGATGATGGCCTCGTCGAAGCGGTCGCCGCCGATGCGCACCGACTGCGAATAGACGATGCCGTTGAGCGAGATCACCGCCACTTCCGAGGTGCCGCCGCCGATGTCGAGCACCATCGCGCCGCGCGCCTCGTGGATCGGGATGCCGGCACCGATCGCGGCCGACATCGGCTCCTCGATCAGGAACACCTCGCGCGCGCCGGCCTCCTCGGCCGATTCCTTGATCGCGCGGCGCTCGACCTGGGTCGAACCGCAGGGTACGCAGATCAGCACGCGCGGGCTGGGGCGCAGGAAGCGCGACTTGTGCACCCGGCGGATGAAGTGCTTGAGCATTTCCTCGGTGTGCGCGAAGTCGGCGATGACGCCGTCCTTCAGCGGCCGCACCGTGACGATGTTGCCGGGGGTGCGGCCGAGCATGCGCTTGGCCTCCAGGCCCACCGCCGCAACCTGCTTGGGCGAACCGGGGGTGCGGTCCTGGCGGATGGCGACCACCGAGGGCTCGTTCAGCACAATGCCCTGGCCGCGCACGTAGATCAGGGTGTTGGCGGTCCCCAGGTCGATCGAAAGGTCGTTGGAAAACAGACCACGCAGCATCTTGAACATCAAAGTCGGCCCGGCAGTCGGAAGCAGGAAAAGCACGCTAGCCTAGCAACCCGGCAAAACCGCGGCAACACGCGGTTTTCAAGGTGTTAGCCGCCTGTTAACGGCGGCTTCGGCGGGCGATGCCGCGCGCGGGTGGTTCAGCCCGACGCCGGCTGCGCGTAGAATCGGCAGCTTTGCCGGCGCGGACCGGCCCTGCACCGAGGATTTTCGATGTCGGCTCTGATCTGCGGCTCGCTCGCCTACGACACCATCATGGTCTTTCCGGACCAGTTCAAGAACCACATCCTGCCCGACAAGGTGCACGTCCTGAACGTCTCCTTCCTCGTGCCCCGGATGCGCCGCGAGTTCGGCGGCTGCGCCGGCAACATCGCCTACAACCTGAAGCTCCTGGGCGGCGAACCGATTCCGATGGCCACCGTCGGGCAGGATTTCGCACCCTATCGCGAACACTTCGAGGCCTGCGGCATCACCCTGGACAAGGTCAAGGAAATCGACGGCC
>JACFNY010000441.1 GCA_019454625.1 Sphingomonadaceae bacterium | reverse complement strand
GTCGACCCATTCGCCGCCGATCAGCAGTTTCTTCGGGCCGCCGGAAAGAGAGGCCGGCATCGTCGGCGTTCCAGTCATCATCCCTACCTTCCGTGAAATTGCGCCGGGCGCTTTTCCTTGAACGCGGCGACTCCCTCGCGGTAATCCCCAGTGCGGCCGAGCGCACGCATGGTATCACGCTCATGGTCGAGCTGCTCGTCCAGCGTCCGCGACCACGAGCCCCGGATCGCCTGCTTCATTGCCGCAAGCCCGAGCGGCGCGGACGCAGCCAGACCGGCCGCGATGTCTCCGGCAACCTCCGCGAGACGGTCATCATCGACCGCTTTCCAGATCAGCCCCCACTCTGCGGCCTGCTCGGCCGAAAGCGGCTCGGCGGTGAGCGCGAGACCGAGCGCGCGCGCCTGCCCGACGAGGCGCGGCAGGATCCACGTGCCGCCGCTGTCCGATATGAGCCCGATCTTCGCGAAGGACTGGATGAAGCGGGCGCTGCGTGCGGCAACCACGATGTCGCAGGCGAAAGCGATGTTCGCGCCTGCGCCCGCCGCGACACCGTTCACCGCGCACACGACCGGCTTCGGAAGGCCGGTCAGCCGCCGGATCAGCGGATTGTAACAGGTTTCGAGCGAATGGCCGAGATCGGGCGGCGAACCGTCCGCCGCGGGCTTGCGGTCGCCGAGGTCCTGACCCGCGCAGAATGCCCGCCCTGCCCCGGTCAGCAGCAGCACGCGCACCTCCGGATCGTCCGCACCGCGCGCGAGCGCATCGGCGAGGTCCTCGTGCATCCGCACGTTGAAGGCGTTCAGCGTGTCGGGGCGGTTCAGAACGATCCGCTGAACGCCCCCGGAAACCTCGGAAAGGATCATCCCGTCAGGCATTGGCGGGTTCCATCACATCGCGCATCCCGCGCCGTCCGAAGGCGAACAGCAGCGTCGCGGGCACCAGCACGCACAGCACGGTCGCGATCAGCGAAATGCCGACCTTCTGCTCGTCGCGGAGGATCATGTCGGTGATGAGCCCGACGACCGCCGGGCCGCCCGCCATCGCGACGAGGCCCGTGCTCAGCACGTAGAGCGCCGACACGCGCCCGCGCAGCCGCTGCGGCGTCACCACCTGCACCACCGCCGGGCCCATGCTGGCCGTGGAGAGGATGAAGGTCATGTAGAGCCCGTAGAGCACGACCGTCGCCCACGCGTTCGTCATCAGGAACGCCGCGACGCCGCAGGGAATCGCGAGGAACGCGGTCGCCATGCACCAGAAGAGGTGCGCGTCCCTGCGTCCGCCCTTGAACAGCCGGTCGACGATCCAGCCGTGGACGGGGAGCGTCGCGGCGGAGAGTATCTGCGCGATGCCGAGCACGACGCCGATGCGCGCCGGTTCCCAGCCGTGCGCGCGCACCAGATAGGTCGGCGTCCAGAGTTGCAGCCCGATCGTCACCGAATAGGTGAGGCCGAAGCCGAGGAAGATCGCCGTGAACAGGCGCGCGCGCTGCTTCAGGAACTGCATCGCCTCGCCGTAGCCCGCGCCGGACTGCGCGGAGGGCGCGGCGCGGCGCTTGGGCTCGCGGAACAGGAAGACGAGGAACGCCATCGCGATGCCCGGCGCGCCGGTGATGATGAACACCTGCTGCCACGGCTCCAGCATACCGAGAAGCGGCCATTCGACCGGCCCGGCCTTCATCACGGCGGCGACGATCGGCCCGCCGAGCAGGAACACGATGCCCGCGCCCATCACGCCGCCCATCACGAACACGGACATGGCGAGCGACACCTTGTGCGGCGGGAAGCT
>JACFNY010000440.1 GCA_019454625.1 Sphingomonadaceae bacterium | reverse complement strand
GGTCCTTGTGCTGAAGGCAGCAATCGTCGACCCAGCCGTTCGCCTGCATCTTGCCGAGCGCCCAGTCCACCTGCCTGAGGCCCGCCGCGCCGTAGCCTTCGCCGGGCGCGGTGCGCTCGGCTTCGAACAGGCCCCACGACACATGCGTCTCGTAGGCCTTTTCGCCCGCGTGCGTGAACGGCGACGGATGCGAACGCCAGCAGCCGTCCGGATCGAGCGAATCCCTGAGGAAGCGGGCCGCGCCGTGCATGGCTTCGAGATACTTCGCGTCCCCGAGCGTCCGCGCGCCGATGGCGAGGCCGATCAGGATCTGGCCGGTGTTGAAGGTGACGGACTTGACCGGAACGGCGTCGATCTTGCCCCCCTCGAGCTGGATCGCGCACAGCCAGTCGAGCATCCGGCGCGCGCGTGCCTCCTCCCCCAGCGCCAGCAGCGTCGGAACGATGTAGCCGGTCGTCTCGGGGTAGCTGGTCGCCCAGCCCTTCGCGACGTGCCAGTCACGGGCAACGCCGCCGTCGGCCGTCGCCGAGAAATCCTGCGCGCGGCCGAGCCACGCCGTGCAGACCGCGATTGCCGCATCAATGCCGGGGTCGCTCGCAGGAAGCCCGGCTGCGTCGCGCTTCTTCGCCGCGCGCTCGGCAGGCGCAAGCTGGAAATCGTTGTAAAGTGTTTTCAGTGTCTTGAGCATGGGCTCCACCTAGCGGGAGTCGGTTAAGGTTTTATCGCCGCCCGGTGAGGCGTGACAGCTTCCGGGTGATGCGGCTGCGCCCCTGTGCAAGCCACGGGCCGGGATCGCCGCGCCGCCAGACGGCATCAATCGCCTGCCAGCCCTTGCCCGACTTCGGAACTTTTGCCCCGGAGGCGACCGCGCCGGGGTCGCGCCAGCCGAAGCGATGCGTCGGCGCCGCAGCGGGCAGCGGCAGGCGCATCTGGTCGGCGAACTGGACGGCGGGCAGGTTGACCCCGTTCAGCGTGGCGAGTTCGGACTGGTAATCGGTGCGGCAGGCGGTCGGCTCGATCATGTAGAATTCGCCGGTGCGCGCATGGCGCTTGAATTCGAGGCTGCCCATGCCCTGAAAGTGCGCCGCCGCGAAAAAGGCCTGCGTGTCGGCCGCAAGCCGCGCGTGCGCTTCGGGCGCGGGCGCGCAGCCCGCCGTGCCGCCGACGCGCGGCGGCCAACTCGCCGTCTTGTAGCCCGTGTAGGCGGCGAGCATGTCGCTCTCCGCGCTGAAATAGGCGAGGCAGAAGAAGACGCTGCCGTCGTCGCCGGGCACGTATTCCTGCGCCACCAGTTCGCCCGCAGCCGCCAGCATGTCCGGGATCATCGGCGCGGCCTCGTCCGCGCTTTCGAACACGTAAGCCTTCCTGAACCGCGCCTGATAGGCGGCGACGTGCTCGCTCGGCTTCACGATCAGCGGCGGCGTGAGCCTGCCGAGCAGCGCGAGGTCCTCCGCCGCGCGCAGCGTCACCGTCTTCGGCACCGCGAGACCTGCGCGTTCGGCGATCGGCATGAAGCGGTCCTTGTTGACCATCGCCTCCACCACGTCGCGCCCCGGCATGGCGATCCGGTAGCCGGAAATCGCGTCGCGATTGGCCGCGACCGTCGCCACGCCGTCCTCGCGGGTCAGGAACAGCACCGGGTCGTGGTCGAGCCGCGCGCGGTAGGCGGCAAGCGCCTCGAGCAGGCCCTCCCCGGACACCGCAGCCTTCGACACCGAGCAGCACCGCGTGGCGGTATAGGCGCCCATCGTATCGTCGAGCGCATGGGTGCGGATTCCGGCCTTCGCGAGC
>JACFNY010000439.1 GCA_019454625.1 Sphingomonadaceae bacterium | reverse complement strand
CCGCCGCCGCGGTCGGCGGGGTGTATTTCACGCGCGCCGAACGCATCCGCACCGCGGTCGGCGAGCAGCGCATCGTTCGGCTCGACGACGGCAGCCGCGTCCATGTGAACACCGCGAGCAGCGTGCGCATCGCGTTTGAGGGCGACGTGCGCGGCGTCGTGCTCGAAGAGGGCGAGGCCTTTTTCGAGGTCGCGCCCGATCCGGCGCGCGCGTTCGTGGTCGCGGCGGGAGACGCCGAGGTGCGCGCGCTCGGCACGCGCTTCCTCGTCAGACGCGCGGACGGCGTTCGCGTCGCGCTTGCCGAGGGCCGCGTCGCGGTGTCCGCCGGCGGCGCGACGCGGATGCTCGAGCCCGGCGAGGCGGTGCGCGTCTCGGGCGGCGGGATCGGCGAGCCCGCGCCCGCCGACATCGCGGCGCTGACCGGCTGGCTCTCGGGCCGCCTCGTGTTCGAAGAGACGCCGCTCAGCGCTGCGATCGCCGAGGTCAACCGCTACAGCCGCGACCCCGTCGTGCTCGCCGCCGACGGTTACGGCGCCCGCGCGGTCAGCGGCGTCTTCGAAACGGGCGACCGCGCGGCGTTCGTGAGCGCGGTCGGCGCGCTCTTCGCGCTTCGCGCCGAAACGCTCCCCGACGGCACGATCCGCCTCAGCGAATAGCCCCGCAGAATTATTTGATCCCGCGTTCAGGGTCGGGGCACGCTCCTGACGTTCCTGGTTGTGACGGCGCGAATAGCGCGCCGCGCATGACGGCCCGAAAGCCGGGCGAGGGAACAGGGGGAATTGATGACGATCGACACGGGTTTGATGCGCGCGGTGCTGCTCCTCGGCGCGGCCGCGGTGCCCGCGATGCCCGCCGCGGTCCGGGCGGCGGAGACGGACTACAGCGTTCACATTCCGGCCGGGCCGCTCGACGGCGCGCTGAAGGCGCTGGCGACCCAGACCGGCCGCCAGCTTCTCTACACGAGCGCGCTCGTCGCCGGGCGCACGGCGCCGGCGCTGGACGGCCGCTTTACGCCCGAGGCCGCGCTCGCGCGCCTGCTCGGCGACGCCCCGATCGCGGTGCGCGCGGTGTCGCGCTCGGTGTTCGTGCTCGAGGCGAAGACGCCGGCGCCGCGCGCCAAACCGTCCGCGCCGCCGCGGCCCGCGACGCCGCGCGCCGACGGCAGCGCGGCGCGCGGCGCGATTCCGGCGGACGACCCGGAGACGATCGTCGTCACCGGCAGCAACATCCGCGGCGCGCGCCCGGCGGCGCCCGTCATCCGCATCGACCGCACCGATATCGACCGGTCGGGTTATGCGAGCGTCGCCGAGGTGCTCGCCGCGCTGCCGCAGTCGTTCGGCGGCACGGGGAGCGAGGACACGAGCATCACCGGCATCGACCGCTCGATCGTCAATTCGGGGTTCGGGTCGAGCGCGAACCTGCGCGGGCTCGGCAGCGACGCGACGCTGACGCTCGTGAACGGCCGCCGCCTCGCGGGATCGGGGAGCAATGCCGATTTTTCGGACATCTCGTCGGTGCCGCTGATCGCGATCGACCGCATCGAGGTGCTCCCCGACGGCGCCTCGGCGCTCTACGGCTCGGACGCGGTCGGCGGCGTCGTCAACATGATCCTGAAGCGCGACGCCACGCATTGGGAAACGCGCGCGCGGATCGGCACGGTGACGAAGGGCGGCGCGCAGGACACTCTGCTCGCGCAGACGGGCGGCGCCGCATGGAGCGGCGGACAGCTCGTCGCGGCATACGAGTATCAGCACCGCGACGCGCTCGCGGCGTCGGCACGGCCCTATGCCGCCTCG
>JACFNY010000438.1 GCA_019454625.1 Sphingomonadaceae bacterium | reverse complement strand
CGGCATCCAGCGCCGGATGAAGCGGCGCGGCGCGGCCTCGCGCTTCTGGTGGCTGGTGCCGACGCTCTACATCCTGTTCCTGATGCTGCCGATCTACTGGCTCGTCAACATGAGCTTCAAGACCAATGCCGAGATCACCGGCGCGTTCTCGCTGTGGCCGCAGAACCCCACCCTGCGCAACTACACGGTGATCTTCACCGACGCGTCGTGGTATTCGGGCTACATCAACTCGATCATCTACGTGGTGATGAACACGGTGCTGTCGGTCGCCGTGGCGTTGCCGGCGGCCTACGCCTTCTCGCGCTACCGCTTCCTCGGCGACAAGCACCTGTTCTTCTGGCTGCTCACCAACCGCATGGCCCCGCCGGCGGTGTTCGCGCTGCCGTTCTTCCAGCTCTATTCCGCCTTCGGGCTGATCGACACCCACATCGCGGTGGCGCTGGCGCACTGCCTGTTCAACGTGCCGCTGGCGGTGTGGATTCTCGAAGGCTTCATGTCCGGGGTGCCGAAGGAGATCGACGAGACCGCCTATATCGACGGCTATTCCTTCCCGCGCTTCTTCGTGAAGATCTTCATGCCGCTGATCGCGAGCGGAATCGGCGTCGCCGCCTTCTTCTGCTTCATGTTCTCGTGGGTCGAGCTGCTGATCGCCCGCACGTTGACCACGACCGACGCCAAGCCGATCGCCGCGACGATGACGCGCACGGTCTCGGCCTCCGGTCTCGACTGGGGCGTGCTGGCCGCCGCCGGCGTGCTGACGCTGATCCCCGGCGCGCTCGTCATCTGGTTCGTGCGCAACTACATCGCCAAGGGCTTCGCCCTCGGCAGGGTATGAAAGGGAGGATGCGAGGATGACCTTTTCCTGGATGGCCTGGACCTGGCCGACCGCCGCCTTCTTCGCCACCATCTTCGCCCTGCTCGCGGCGATGGCGGTGTGGGAATATTTTTCACCCGGCGGCGACCCGCGCGTCGGCGTGCTGCGCTTCGAGACCACGCGCGGCGACCGGCTGTTCGTGTCGCTGCTCGGCTCCGCCTTCATCCATCTTGCCTGGCTGGGCCTCGTCGGCCCCAGCCTGTGGTGGGCTCTCGCCCTGTCGGTCGTCTACGCCATCGGCGTGTTCCGATACGTCTAGGGAGAAAGAAGACGGCCCTGCCGCGACCCTCGCGGCAAGGCCGAAACGCAATCGCAATCCATGGGAGGAAATCATGCGACGGCAATTACTGGCATCGACCACCGCCTTCACGCTTCTGTTCGGGGCAATTCCGGCCTTCGCGGACATGGACGCCGCGCGCGCCTTCCTCGATGCCGAGATCGGCGACATGTCGGCGCTCGACCGCGCCGGGCAGGAAGCCGAGATGGAATGGTTCATCAAGGCGGCCGAACCCTTCAAGGGCATGGACATCAAGGTGGTGTCGGAAACCATCACCACCCATGAATACGAGGCGCGCGTGCTCGCCCCCGCCTTCTCGAAGATCACCGGCATCAACTTGACCCACGACCTGATCGGCGAGGGCGACGTCGTCGAGAAGCTGCAGACGCAGATGCAGTCGGGCGAGAACATCTACGACGCCTACATCAACGACTCGGACCTGATCGGCACCCACTGGCGCTACCAGCAGGCGCGCAGCCTGACCAAGTGGATGGAGAACGAGGGCAAGGACGTCACCAGCCCCAACCTCGACATCGACGACTTCATCGGCAAGTCGTTCACCACCGCGCCGGACGGCGACCTCTACCAGTTGCCCGACCAGCAGTTCGCCAACCTCTATTTCTTCCGCTACGACTGGTTCAACGACGA
>JACFNY010000437.1 GCA_019454625.1 Sphingomonadaceae bacterium | reverse complement strand
CGCAGGAGACTCACTCGGAAGCCAGGAAGTCGTCGCTAGCCGCGCCAGCCGACACCTTCGAGCCGAAGCCGCGCCCCTCGATGGTGAGCGCAAACGTGCCCTGCACCTCGTCGCAGGCGCGCACGCAGCGCGAGCAGGCGATGCACTTCGAAGGATCGAAATCGAAATAGGGGTTCGACGTGTCGAGGTCGAGCGCGAGGTGGTTGTCGCCCTCGTAGCCGTAGCGCACGTCGCGCAGGCCGACGGCGGCGGCCTGGTCCTGAAGCTCGCAGTCGTTGTTCGCCGAGCAGGTGAGGCAGTCGAGCGGGTGATCGGAGATGTAAAGCTCCATCACGCCGCGCCGCAGCTTCTGAAGCCGCGGCGTCTCGGTGTGGACGACCATGCCCTCGGAGACGGGCGTGGTGCAGGAGGCGGGCGTGCCGCGCGCGCCGTCGATCTCGACGAGGCAGAGGCGGCAGGAGCCGAACGACTTGAGATTGTCCGTCGCGCAGAGCTTCGGGATGGCGGTGCCGATCTCGGCGGCGGCGCGCATTACGGTGGTGCCCTGCGGCACCGTCACATCGCGTCCGTCGATGGTGAGCGTCACCGTCTCGGCGGCGGATACGGCGGGCGTGCCGAAATCGCTCTGGCGGACATAGGTCATGCTGCGTTTCCTTGCGCGGACTCTACCACGAAATCCTCGGGAAAGTGATTCAGCGCCGAAAGCACCGGATAGGGAGTGAAGCCGCCGAGTGCGCACAGCGAGCCGAACTTCATGGTTTCGCAGAGGTCGCGGAGCAGGGCGATCTCGTCCTCGGCGCTCCGCGCGCGGCGCGGCGCGTTGTGGATCTGGGGCAGGGTTTCGAGCGCACCCATGCGCCGCCCGCCCGCGAGGATGCGGTCGATCGTCTCCACGCCGCGCACCGCGCCGATGCGGCAGGGCGTGCACTTTCCGCAGCTTTCCGCCGCGCAGAACTGCATGGCGAAGCGCGCCTGCCGCGCCATGTCCACGCTGTCGTCGAACACCACGATGCCGCCGTGGCCGATGAGCCCGTCCGCCGCGGCGAACGCCTCGTAGTCGAACGGCAGGTCGAACTGCGTGCGCGGAATATAGGCGCCGAGCGGTCCGCCGACCTGTACGGCGCGCACCGGGCGGCCGGAGGCGGTGCCGCCGCCGATCTCGTTCACGAGTTCGCCGAGCGTGATGCCGAACGCGGTCTCGTAAAGCCCGCCGTGCCTGATGTTCCCGGCAAGCTGCACGGGCATGGTGCCGCGTGAGCGGCCCATGCCGTAGTCGGCGTAGGCCTTGGCCCCTTCCGCCAGCACGAACGGCACGGCGGCGAGCGTCAGCACGTTGTTGATGACCGTGGGGCAACTAAACAGGCCCTCGTGCGCGGGGAGCGGCGGCTTGGCGCGGACCTCGCCGCGCTTGCCTTCAAGGCTGTTGAGGAGCGAGGTTTCCTCGCCGCACACGTAGGCGCCCGCACCGACGCGGACCTCGACCTCGAACGGCGCGATCATCGGCGCGGCGAGCCTTGCTGCGGCCTCCATCTTCGCGACGGCGTGCGGATATTCGCTGCGGATGTAGACGTAGCCGCGCCCCGCGCCGACCGCGAGGCCCGCGATCGCCATGCCCTCGATCAGCATGAAGGGATCGCCCTCCATCACCATGCGGTCGGCGAAGGTGCCGCTGTCGCCCTCGTCGGCGTTGCAGACGATGAACTTGCGCGGCCCCGGCGCGTCGGCGACCGTGCGCCACTTGCGGCCCGTCGGGAAGCCCGCGCCGCCGCGCCCGCGCAGGCCCGAGGCGAGCACTTCGGCGATCGTGCCG
>JACFNY010000436.1 GCA_019454625.1 Sphingomonadaceae bacterium | reverse complement strand
GACCATCAGGAACGCGACCGTGCCGACGACGACGGCGGTCGCCGCGGTGCCGACCTCCGAGTAGTGCGCGAAGCGGGTCGGCTCCAGCCAGTAGTAGAGGAACATCGGGCTCAGCGTCAGCCCCGCCCCCACCGGCGCGGGGATGCCCGTGAGGAAGCCGTGCTGCTTGTGCGGCTGGTCAGTGACGTCGAGGTTGGCGTTGAAGCGCGCCAGCCGGAGCGCGCAGCACACGGCATGGGCGAGCGCGACGATCCAGCCCGCGCCGGGAAGCTGCTCCAACGTCCACAGGTAGATGACGAGCGCGGGCGCGACGCCGAAGGCGGTGACGTCGGAGAGCGAATCGAGTTCGGCGCCGAAGCGGCTCGCACCCTTCAGCAGCCGCGCGACACGCCCGTCGATGCCGTCGAGGACGCCCGCCACGACGATCGCGAGGATCGCGCGGTCGAAGTCCCCGGCGATGGCGAGGCGAACCGAGGTCAGCCCGGCGCAGAGCGCGGCGATCGTGATCGCGTTCGGGATCAGCACCCGAATCGGGATGACCCGTTTCAACCTTCGCGGCGGCTCGTGGTCGACCTTCACTGCCGAACGCCGCGCAGCCGTTCGCCGAAGGCGCCGGGGCGGCCGATCACGGTTTCACCGGCGACGGCGCGCTGGCCGACCGCGACGGCGGGAACGGTGCCCGCGGGCAGGTATACGTCGACGCGGCTGCCGAAGCGGATGAGGCCGACGCGCTGGCCCGCCGACACGCTCTCGCCGGGGTTCACGAACTTGATGATCCGCCGCGCGACGAGGCCGGCGATCTGCGTGAAGCCGATGCGGCGCCCGTCCGCGCCTTCAACGACGAAATACTGCCGCTCGTTGTCCTCGCTTGCCTTGTCCAGCTCGGCGTTCAGGAACTTGCCGGGCACGTAGACGATGTCGCGGATCGTACCCGCGATCGGGGAGCGGTTCACATGGACGTCGAACACGCTCATGAAAATCGACACGCGCGTGAAGGTTCCCTCGCCGATGCCGCGTTCGCTGCCGGCGATCTCGCGCGGTGCTGGAACTTCCATGATCTGCGACACGAGCCCGTCGGCGGGCGAGACGACGAGCCCCGCCCCTTCGGGCGTGACACGGGCCGGATCGCGGAAGAAGGCGAACGTCCAGATGGTGAGCCCCGCCGAGATCCAGCCGAGGATGTCCCAGTCGATGACGAACCAGAAGAACCCGGTCAGGATCGCCGCGAGCACCACGAACTTGTTGCCGTCCGGGTGAATCGATGGCGGAAACTTGTAGGTCGCCGCCGCTTCGGCGGGTACGGGCGCAGCCGGCGCGGGCATCGGGACAGTGGTCGCTTCGAGCGGCGTCTCGGGCGGCGTCACTGGCGGCTCGGGGGGTGTGGTGTCGTTCATGCGCGTATCTTTAGCCCCTGCGTGCGGGCGATGACAACGCGCAGCTTGCGAGAAAGCGGGCAGAGCGCGCCTTTGCCGCCCCCGCGCCTGTTGATCTTGGCCGTCGTTTCCGCCAAGAGCGTGCGCGAGTAAAAATCCATACACGACCAAGAGGTATAGATGGCGAAGATCAAGGTGGAGAACCCCATCGTCGAGATCGACGGCGATGAGATGACGCGGATCATCTGGCAATGGATCCGTGAGCGCCTGATCCTTCCCTACCTCGACGTCGACCTCAAGTACTACGACCTCGGCATCGAGAACCGCGACGCCACCGATGACAAGGTGACGGTGCAGTCCGCGAACGCCATCAAGGAATACGGCGTCGGCGTCAAGTGCGCGACGATCACGCCCGACGAGGCGCGCGTCGAGGAATTCGGCCTCAA
>JACFNY010000435.1 GCA_019454625.1 Sphingomonadaceae bacterium | reverse complement strand
ATTACGAGCTCGGCTGGGGCGGCTGGTGGTTCTGGGACCCGGTGGAGAACGCCTCGCTGATGCCGTGGCTCGCGGCGACGGCGCTGTTCCACTCGGTGGGCGTGCTCGCGGCGCGCGGCGCGCTCAGGAACTGGACGCTGCTGCTCGCGGTCGTCGCCTTCTCGCTCAGCATGGTCGGCACGTTCATCGTGCGCTCGGGGCTGCTCACGTCCGTGCACGCCTTCGCGGTCGATCCGAAGCGCGGCATCTTCCTGCTCGTGCTGCTCGCGTTCTACGTCGGCGGCGCGCTGACACTTTATGCGCTGCGCGCGGGCACGGTGACGGCAGGCGCGCCGTTCCGGCCGGTGAGCCGCGAGGGCAGCCTCGTCGTCAACAACCTGATCCTGTCGGCGGTGCTCGGCGTCGTGTTTCTCGGCACGCTCTATCCGCTGCTGCTCGAAGCCGCGACCGGCGAGCAGGTCTCGGTCGGCCCGCCGTACTTCGAGACCGCGCTGCTGCCGCTGCTGTTGCCGCTGGTGCTGCTGATGGCGGCGGGACCGCTGATGCGCTGGCGGGCGATGGACTGGGCCGGGCTCGCGCGGCGGCTGGCGCCCGCGCTGGTGCTCGGCCTTGCGGCGATAGCGGTTGCCGTGCTGCTCGGGATGCGCAGTCCGCTCGCGCTCGCGGGCGTCGCGCTTTCGGCGTGGCTCGCGGCGGCGAGCGTGATGATCTTCCGGGGCCGCAAGCTGAAGCGCATCCGCCGGATTCCGGCGGGCGTGTGGGGCACGTCGCTCGCGCATCTCGGCATCGCCGTCACCACGCTCGGCATCGCGGCGAGCGGCGCGGGCTCGGTCGAGACGCTGGCGAACATCGCGCCGGGCGGGCGGCTGAGCGC
Source organism: Sphingomonadaceae bacterium (assembly GCA_019454625.1). GTDB lineage: Bacteria > Pseudomonadota > Alphaproteobacteria > Sphingomonadales > Sphingomonadaceae > Sphingosinicella. The sequence goes on along the minus strand of JACFNY010000435.1, from coordinate 956 downwards.
GGGGGCGTACACGGCGCAACTCGACGACATCACGCCCGCGGCGGGGCCGAACTACACGGCGATCCGCGCCGTGCTCACCGTCACCGGGGCGGGTGAGACGGTGCTGTCGCCGGAACGGCGCACCTTCGTGAATCCCGGCAACGAGACCACCGAGACCGACATCTGGCCGCGCTGGACCGGCAACCTCTATGCGACGCTCGGGCCCGGCGACGGCAGCGGGCGCTGGCAGGTGCGGCTGGTATGGCAGCCGCTGATCGGGCTGATCTGGATCGGCGGCATGATGGCCGCGCTGGGCGGGCTGATCGCGATGCGGCAGGGGCGCAGGCGGCACGGAGAGACGCAATGACCGCAAGACGCGTGGCGCTGATCGTGCCGCTCCTCATGTTCCTCGGCTTCGTCGCGCTCGCCGTCTACCGCATGGGCGAGCCGCAGCAGCGCGTGATCGCCTCGAAGATGGTCGGCCAGCCGGTGCCGGCGATCGACCTCGTCGGCATGGACGAAATGCACCCCGGCCTCAACGACAGCGATCTCCGGCAGGGCACGGTGACGCTGGTGAACCTGTTCGCGAGCTGGTGCGCGCCGTGCCGGGTGGAGGCGCCGCAGCTCGCGGCGCTTGCCGACAAGGGCGTGGTGATCCACGGCATCGCCGTGCGCGACACGCCGGAGAACATCGCGGCGTTCCTGAAGGAACACGGCGACCCGTTCCGCCGCATCGGCATGGACCCGAACAGCAAGGCGCTGCTGAACCTCGGTGCGTCGGGCCTGCCCGAGACGTTCCTGATCGACGGCAAGGGCATCATCCGCAAGCAGTACATCGGCCAGATCCGGCCCGAGCAGGTGCCGGAGATCCTGAAGGACATCGAAGAGGCGAGGCGGTCATGAGGGCGCTGCTGCCGCTTGCGTTTCTCGTGCGGACGGCCGCCGACGAGGGGCCTGCGCTGCCGCCCGCCGAGGAG
>JACFNY010000434.1 GCA_019454625.1 Sphingomonadaceae bacterium | reverse complement strand
TCGTGCCGGTCACCATCCCGCCGCTGCGCGCGCGGCGCGGCGACATCGCGGCGCTCGCCCGCCATTTCGTCCGCCGCCTCGGCGCTGAGGAGGGCGTCAGCGCCCGCGACCTTTCCGACGATGCGCTGGCGCTGCTGGAGGCTTACGACTGGCCCGGCAACGTCCGCCAGCTCCAGAACGCGCTGTTCCGCGCCGCCGTGCTCTGCGACGGCGCGCGGCTGACCGCCCTCGACTTCCCGCAGCTTGCAGGCGTTGCCGCGCCGAAACGCACGGCGCAGCCCGCACCTGCGCGGGCTGCGCCGTCCGACCTTTCGGCCGAGGTCTCCCTGTTCGGGGACGACGGCAAGCTCCGCCGTCTCGAGGACCTCGAGGCCGAGATCATCCGCAAGGCGATCCACCATTGCCGGGGCCGCATGAGCGAGGTGGCGCGCCGCCTCGGCATCGGCCGCTCGACGCTCTACCGCAAGCTCGGCGAAATGGCTGTGACCGACGACGTCGACCGTGACGACGACGTCAGGAATGTCGCCTGAACCGCGGAAAACGTGGTTTCAGCGGCAGCCGCCGCGCATTGCCCCCTTGATGTTTTGCCATTCGTCCCTGATCTTCACATCAGGCGGCGGATGTTTCGCCGCATCGCAGGAGTGATGAATGCCCGCCTTTGCCCGCGAGCTCGAGCACACGCTTCACAACGCCCTCGCCGAAGCGAGCCGGCGGCGGCATGAATATGCCACGCTCGAACACCTGCTGTTTGCGCTGATCGGCGACAGCCATGCGTCTGCGGTGATGAAGGCTTGCGGCGTCGATCTCGACCAGCTCGGCGAGGAGCTTACCGGCTATCTCGACAAGGAGCTGGAGCCGCTGCGCGCCAGCGATCAGGTCGATCCCAATCCCACCGCCGGCTTCCAGCGCGTCGTGCAGCGCGCCATCCTGCACGTGCAGTCCTCGGGCCGCGACGAGGTGACGGGCGCGAACGTCCTCGTCGCGCTGTTCTCCGAACGCGAAAGCCACGCCGTCTATTTCCTCCAGCAACAGGACATGACGCGGCTCGACGCCGTCTCGTATCTCAGCCACGGCATCGCCAAGTCGCCGTCGCTTTCGGAACCGCGCGCGGTGCGCGGGGCCGACGAGCCCGCCGAGGAGGCGAAGGACAAGGGCAACGCCAAGAAGCCCGCGGATTCGCCGCTCAAGCAGTTCTGCGTCAACCTCAACGACAAGGCGCTCTCCGGCAAGGTCGATCCCCTCATCGGCCGCGCCGCCGAGGTCGACCGCACGATCCAGATCCTCTGCCGCCGCTCCAAGAACAACCCGCTCTACGTGGGCGATCCCGGCGTCGGCAAGACCGCGATCGCGGAAGGGCTCGCGCGCAAGATCGTCGAGGGCGACGTTCCCGACGTGCTGAGGGACGCGGTGATCTACGCGCTCGACATGGGCGCGCTGCTCGCGGGCACGCGCTACCGCGGCGATTTCGAGGAACGGCTGAAGGGCGTCGTCACCGAGCTCGAGAAGATGCCCGAGGCGATCCTGTTCATCGACGAGATCCACACCCTGATCGGCGCGGGCGCGACCTCCGGCGGCGCGATGGATGCCTCGAACCTCCTGAAACCGGCGCTTTCGGGCGGCTCGATCCGCTGCATCGGCTCGACGACCTACAAGGAGTTCCGCAACCACTTCGAAAAGGACCGCGCGCTGCTGCGCCGCTTCCAGAAGATCGACGTGAAGGAACCCTCGATCGAGGACACGGTGCGCATCCTCCTCGGCCTCAAGACCTATTTCGAGGAGCACCACAAGGTCCGCTACACCAACGAGGCCGTGATGACTGCGGTGGAGCTGTCGGCGCGCT
>JACFNY010000433.1 GCA_019454625.1 Sphingomonadaceae bacterium | reverse complement strand
CGGCGGCGCGGGTGTAGATCGCCTCCATGCCGCCGCTGACATAGACGACGGACGTGCCGACGGCGACCAGCGCGGCGAGCTTGACCACGGCCTCGAGCGCGATGGCCGCGACGACGCCGTGATGCTGCTCCTTGGCGTCGACGTTGCGGGTGCCGAACAGGATGGTGAACACCGCCATGCCGGCGGCGACGCCGAAGGCGAGCCCGACCTCGTCCCAGCCCTCGAGGCTGCCGCGGCCGAACTCGGACGCGCCGGCGACGGTCTCGATCGACGACGTCACCGCCTTCAACTGGAGCGCGATGTAGGGGGCGATGGCGATCACGGCCAGGATGGTGACGAGCACGGCCAGCCGGTTCGACTTGCCGAAGCGCGACGACAACAGGTCGGCGATCGAGGTGATGCGCTGGTCGTGGCTGATCCGCACCAGCCGGCGCAGGATGAACCACCAGCCGACGAACACCAGCGTCGGCCCGAGATAGATGGTGACGAATTCGAGCCCGTTGCGGGCGGCCGAGCCGACCGCGCCGTAGAAGGTCCAGCTCGTGCAGTAGACCGAGATCGACAGCGTGTAGACGAAGGGCGAGCGCAGGAAGCCGCCGTCGCGGTTGCGGGTGTGCCGGTCGCCGAGGAAGGCGACGAGGAACAGCAGCCCGACATAGGCGATCGCCGTGGCGATGACGAGGTCGGCGGTCAGCGTCACGGCCCGGCCTCCTTCTGCCGCGGCGGCAGCTTCTCCTCCGGCGGGCGGTCGTCGGGTAGGACGCGGCTGAACCAGCGCGCGCCGACGACGAGGACGAACCACAGCGCGAAGACGTAGACCGTCTCGACCGGCACGCCGAACACGCGCAGATCGTAGCGGAACAGGATGACGAGCGGCGGCAGGTAGGCGAGCGCGCCGAACACGGTGAAGAACAGCGCGGCGGCGATGAGCTTGCGGCGGGTCATCGCGCGGCGATCCTCATCGCGTTTCGAGGGCCGCGCGCGAATCGAGCAGCGCGCGCACGGCGTCGACCACGTCGGCGTTGGAATAGGGCTTGGTGACGAAGGAATCGGCGCCGAATTCCTCGGCGATGCGGCGGTCCTGCTGCTGTCCCTTGGCGGTCAGCACGAGGACGGGCAGCGCGGCCGTGGCCTCGTTGGTCCTTATCTGCTTCAGCACCTCGAAGCCGGACCGCTTCGGCAACATCACGTCGAGCACCAGCACCCGCGGCGCCTCCCGGCGCACGGCGCTCATCACCGCCTCCCCGTCGGTGACCGTGTGAACCGACCACCCCGCCCGGCGCAGGACGAAGGTCAGCGCCTCGAGAATGCTCGGCTCGTCCTCGGCGATCAGTATGTCGACAGCCAAACCCGCTCCTCCCGCCCCCCTTCCTCCAAGGGAGGGGTGTCACTTAACCGCAACGCGAGGCTTTCGCCAACCCCCCGGCCCGAACGAGGCCCGGCCCGGCGCGATTTGCCGCGCTCAGGTCCTGAGCACGCGGTAGATCGCCGGGATGACCAGCACCGTGAGCAGCGTCGAGGACGCCAGCCCGAACAGCAGCGAGATCGCCAGCCCCTGAAAGATCGGGTCGGCGAGGATGACGCCGGCGCCGATCATGGCGGCGAGCGCGGTCAGCAGGATCGGCTTGAACCGGATCGAGCCGGCCTCGATCAGGATCTCGCCGAGGCTCCGGCCCGCCGGCTCGGTATGGCGGATGAAGTCGACCAGCAGGATCGAGTTGCGGACGATGATGCCGGCGAGCGCGATGAAGCCGATCATCGAGGTGGCCGAGAACGGCGCGCCGAACAGCCAGTGCCCGCCGAGGATGCCGATGAAGGTCAGCGGGATCGGCGTCAGGATG
>JACFNY010000432.1 GCA_019454625.1 Sphingomonadaceae bacterium | reverse complement strand
CTCATCTGCGAAAGGCCGAGGATTTGAATCCACATCGCATCGGGCACGAACGGCGCCGCGCCGCGCCGCTGCCTGTGCATCGCCTTCACCAGCCGCTCGACCATGTCGACGCGAACGGCGTCGGTGACGATCGGCCAGAATCCCGCCACCTCGTAGAAGGCGCGCGGCGTGTTCTCGTCGATGGGCACGGAGACGCGCCCCGGCGCGGGCGGCGGCGGAGCGGCCTCGAGGCCCTGAGCGACGGCCCAGAGCGCAAGCCGCCAGCGCGTCGGCTCGGGCCGCAACAGGTCGGGGATATAGACGTGCGTCGCGCCGATGCGGACGCCGCTCCGGTAGAGCAGCGCGTTGTCGGCCTCGCCGAGGTCGGAGAGCAGCGGCAGCGTAGGCGCGCGGGCGAGGCAGCCGAGACCCTGCGTCAGCTGCACGACGAGGCCGCGCAACGCGGGCGAGGCGTCTGCGCCGACACGCGCCTTCAGCCTCGGCAGCGATCCGAGGTGGCGCTCGACGAGGCGCTGGAACCACGCCTCCAGCCGGGCGCGCACGGCGTCGCGCGAGGCGGGATCGAGATCGGCGAGGCTGCGGTCGAGCCGCACCCGCGGGCTGAGCGGATCGGCCCCGCGCGACAGGTAGCCGACCCGCGCATCGTTCCAGAGGATGCGCGGCGGCAGCGACCCGTCGAACTGGAGCGCGAGCGCCTTGTCCTCGCAGCCCGCGAGCTGCCGCGCACGGCGCACCATCTCGCCCGCGAGGCGGCGCTCCGCCGCCGCGATCAGCCGGCGCTTCTCACCGGCCCGCGCGGCGGGGTCGGTCTCGAAACGGAAGCCGGTCAACCGCCCAATCGCCTCGCCGCCCACCACGACCGCGCCGTCGTCGTCGATCTCGGTGGGAAGCAGGTGCCCGCGCGCCGAAAGCTCGCGCATCAGCACCGAGGTGCGGCGGTCGACGAAGCGCTGCGTGAGCCGCTGGTGAAGCGCGTCCGAAAGCCGGTCCTCGATCTCGCGCTGCGCCCAGGCCTGCGGATCGACGAGCCAGTCCGGCCGGTGCGCCGCGAACGTCCACGTGCGCGCCGCAGCGATGCGGTGGGCCAGCGCCTCGATGTCGCCCTGCACGTCGTCGAGCCGCGCCAGCTCGCCCGCCACCCAGTCGGTCGGGATCCGCCCCGTGCCCTCGGTCAGGTGGCGGTAGACGCGCGCAATGAACCGCGCGTGCGTGTCCGGCCCCGTCTTGCGGTAGTCGGGAAGGCCGCACACCGCCCACAGCCGCTGCAGCCGCGCGGGCGTGTTCGCGCGCTCGATGATCCAGTCCTCGCGCGCGAGGCGCTTCAGCACCTGGAAATCGACCTCGTCGTCGGAGCGCGTGAGCCGCGTGTGCTCGGGCCGCACGCCGAGCGAGGCGATGAGCCGCCCGAGCGAGCCGAAATCGAGCCGCGCGTTGCGCCACACCAGCCGGTCGAGCGCCGGGAACGTGTGCGCCTCGATCGCCTCGATCTCGCCCGCCTCGAAAGCGGGTCCGTCGTCGTCGGCCATGGCGAGCGGCCCGAAGCTGCCGTCGGTCTGGTAGCGCCCGGCGCGGCCCGCGATCTGCGCCATCTCGGCGGGGCGCAGCCGCCGCACGCGCTTGCCGTCGAACTTCGAGAGCGCGGCGAAGGCGACGTGCGAAATGTCCATGTTGAGGCCCATGCCGATGGCGTCGGTCGCCACCAGGTAATCGACCTCGCCCGACTGGTAGAGCTCCACCTGCGCGTTGCGCGTGCGGGGGGAGAGGCCGCCCATCACCACCGCCGCGCCGCCCTTCTGACGGCGGATCATATCGGCGAGGCCGTAGACGTCCTCGGCGCGGAA
>JACFNY010000009.1 GCA_019454625.1 Sphingomonadaceae bacterium | reverse complement strand
GATCTTGAGGCTCCAGTCCGCGCTGACCTTGCGATAGAGTTCGGAGAACTCGGCTTCCTCCTCGTCGAAATGCAGCAGGCACCGCATGAGGCCGGGCGTGCGCGAATAGGTGGCGACCATGACCCTGTTGGCGCGCACGATCGACTCGAACGGGTCGCTGGTCGGGGCCATGCTGGAGAGGTCCTGGAAGCGCTGGCTGTCGAGCAACTCCACGAGGATTTCGTGCGTGAGGTCCGCCTTGCCCGAAAAATAATGATAGAGCAGGCTGACGTTGACGCCGGCCTCGGAGGCGATGTCGGACAGGCGCATGGCGCGGTAGCCGATCCGCTCCAGCACGCGCACGGTCGCTTCCTTCAGCTTTTCCCGGGTCTGGTTGCCGCGCTGCGTCTGCGGGGCGGCGGGTTTCCTGCTGACGGCGTTGCGGCGTTCCTTGCGGCCCAGCGGCGCGACGGCGGGTCTTGCACTCGCGGCTTTTTTCTTTGTTGCCATTGCGTTCTTGATCAACCTCGATTGCGCCGGTGATACCGGAAACCGGCCATGAAACCAATTTCTAATCATAGCCTCCAATGGCGATTTATAAACTTGAATTTAAATTCAATCATGATAAGCAGCGTATATTGAACGGGAAGGGGGTTTCCTTCGTGCGCGGGTCCGCCTGCGATGCGAAGCGTCGATGCCGCCGACCCGAAACCGGAAGGGCTGCGTGACACCGATGGAATATGATGTCGAAACCCTGTCCTCGCTCGTCGGGCAGGAGATTCTGGTCAGCGACTGGATCTCGATCTCTCAGGACGAGATCGACGCGTTCGGCAGGGTGACGCGCGACATCGACCCCATGCACATGGATCCCGGCTACGCCCGCGAGCACAGCCCGTTCGGGCAGACCGTCCTGTTCGGCTTCCAGACGCTCTCGATGCTGAGCCACCTTTGTTCGCCGATCCGCTATCGCCACGACGGCGGCGTTGTCGGCTATGACCTGAACTACGGCCTCAACCGGGTGCGGTTCATTTCGCCGGTTCCGGTGAACGCGCGCTTCCGCAACCGCATGTCGATCAAGAGCGTCGAGCAGCGCGAGGACGGCAGCTATCTCATCACCTCCGAGAACACGATCGAGATCGAGGGGCAGGAGCGGCCCGCGCTCGTCGCGGAATGGATCGGACTGATTTCGAGAGAGAAGGCCTGATGCAGGCGCCGAGCGGGCCGGCTCTGGTTGCGGGCATCGAGCGGCTGCCGGATGCGGTCGCCGCCTACGCGCGCGCGGTGCCGGAGCGGGAGGCCGTCGTCTTCGGCGATCAGCGGCTCACCTACGCGGATCTCGACCGTGAGATCGACCGCTATGCGCGCGCGCTGATCGCGGCGGGCGTGGAGACGGGCGACCGCGTCGCCATGATCGTGACGCCCCGGCCCGAATTCATCCTGATGCTGCTCGGTGCGATGCGCGCCGGTGCGGTGTGGGTGGGCGTGAACCCCAAGTACAGGCGCGAGGAGATGCGCCACGTGCTCGGCGATTGCCGTCCGAAGCTGCTGGTTTCGATCCTCGAGGACCCGGCGGGCCGCCGCTACGACGACGACCTCGGCGATCTTGCGGACGATGTGGCGGCGAACGCCGGTCTCGTCACCATCGGGAGCGTGCTGGAGGGCAAGAGCCGGTCGCTCGACGCGTTCCTCGCGGCGGGTGACGCGCTCGATCCGGCGCCGGCGGCCGCCCGGCTGAACCGCACCTCGCGCCGCGACCCCGTCAGCATCGTCTATACGTCGGGATCGACCGGAAGACCCAAGGGCGCCGTGCTGTCGCACGACGGCTTCTTCCATTCCTACAAGGCGCTCGCGGAATCGTTCGTCGGCCGCGAATCCCTGCGCGCCGGGCACCGCGTGATCTGCAACCTGCCGACCAACCATGTCGGCTGCCAGTCCGACATTTGCGGAAACTGCCTGATCGACGGCGGCACGATCGTGTTCATGGAAACCTTCGATCCGGGCGGAATCCTGGAAACGGTGGAGCGGGAACGCATCACGATCCTCGGCGGCCTGCCGCTGATGCATCAGGCCGTGTTCGATCATCCGGATGCGGGCCGCCGCGATCTCGGCAGCGTTTCGGTGGTCGCGTGGGGCGGCGCGCCGATGCCCGCGCCATTGCTGCGTCGGCTGGTGGGGAAGGGCTGGTTCTTCTCCCTGCACTACGGGCTCACCGAGGGCGGGTCGATCAACAGCGTCAATCCGCCGGACGCGGATTTCGCGCTGCTGACCGAAACGATCGGCCGCCCCGATCACAACAACGAATACCGCGTCGTCGATACGGACGGGACGCCCGTTCCCGAGAACGGCATCGGCGAGGTGCAGATCCGCGGCCCCGGCGTGATGCTCGGCTATTTCAACAATCCCGAAGCGACGGCGGCGGCCTTCACGGCGGACGGCTGGTTCCGCACGGGCGATCAGGTCCAGAGCCTGCCGGACGGGAACTGGCGTTTCGTCGGGCGCGTCGTGGAGATGTTCAAATCGGGGGGCTACAACGTCTATCCGCGCGAGGTGGAACTCGCGCTCGAGGAGCATCCCGGCGTTGCCGCGGCGGCCGTCGTCCCCGTCGCCGATCCGCGCTACGACGAGGTCGGTTGGGCATTCGTGATTCCGGCGGCGGGCGCGGATATGGACGAGGCGGCGCTCCGCGCGTTCGCAGGGGAGCGGCTCGCGAACTACAAGGTGCCCAAGGCGTTCCTGATCCGTGAGACCCTGCCGCTCCTCCCGATCGGAAAGGTGGACAAGCGCGCGCTTCGTGAAGAGGCGCAGCGGTTGAGCGCCGCCGGATGAACCGCGGCATGGGCGGTGCGGCGGCTTCGGCGGAGACGCGCGGCCTGCCCGTCGGCACGATGGCCGCGTTCGGCGTCGGCTCGCTCGGAACGGGCGTGTTCTCGACCGTGCCGAGCGTGCTGCTGCTCTATTTCATGACCAGCGTTCTCGGCATCTCGCCGGCGCTGGCGGCGATCACGGTGTTCATCCCGAAATTCTGGGACGTGCTGATCGACCCCGTGATCGGAATGGTTTCCGATCGCACGCAGAGCCGCTGGGGCCGGAGGCGGCCCTACATGCTGGTCGGCGGCATCACCATGAGCCTGTTCTTCGTGCTGTTGTTCTCGGTGCCCGCGTTCGAAACGCCGTTCGAGCGTTTCGTGTACGTGACGCTGGCCTACATGGCCTGTGCGACAGCCTACGCGGTGTTTTCGGTTCCCTACATCGCCATGCCCGCCGAGATTTCGCGCAGCCCCGAGGAACGGACGACGCTGATGTCGTTCCGCATGGGCTTTGCCATGGCGGGCATCCTGCTCGGCGGTGCGGGTGCGCCGTTCCTCGTGGACCTCGCTGGCGGCGGGCGGGCGGGCTACGCGGTGATGGCGTTCACCATCGGCATGATATGCGGCATTGCCATGATCGTCCCGGTGTTCGCGACGCGCGGGCTCGGGACGGCGTCCGTTCCGGCCGAATTCAAGCTCGGCGAAGGGCTGCGGCAGGCCGCGGCGTGCAAGCCGTTCCTGCTGCTGCTCGCCGCCTATCTGCTGCAACTGGCGGGCCTCGGATGCTTTTCCGGCGCGCTGCCCTACTACGCGGTGCATATCCGGGGCGGCTCGGGGATCACGGTGACGCTGCTGTTCGTCGCGCTCAACGTGTCGGCGATCGTCGCCATGCCGCTCTGGGTGCGGCTCTCCCGCGGCGCGGGCAAGGTCGGGGCCTATATCGGATCGAGCGTGCTACTGGCGCTTGCGACCGCGGGCCTCTGGTTCTGCGACAGCGGGGCGAGCGATGCGCTGCTCTATGCGCAGGTCTGCCTGATGGGCCTCGCCTTCGCGGGGCAGCAGCTTTTTCCCTTCGCGCTGCTGCCCGATGTGCTCGATGCGGACGCCCGCGCCACCGGCATCCACCGGCAGGGCATGTTCACGGGGCTGTGGACGGCGGGCGAGAAGCTGGGCCTTGCCCTCGGCGGCCTGGTGACGGGCGCCGTGCTGTCGTGGACCGGCTTCGTCGCGTCGAGCGGGACGGTGGTCGAGCAGCCTCAATCCGCGCTCACAGGGGTGCGGCTTGCGTTCGCGATCCTGCCCTCGCTGCTCGTGGCGGCGAGCCTGCTGCTGCTCGTGCGGTTTCGCAGTGCCCATGCAGCGGAACGCACGCAATGAAGGCTTCGTTCGACAGGGAGGGTCATACCATGACTTTGACGCAAAGACTGTGGACCGCAGCGCTGCCGCTGCTGCTTGCGCTGCTCGTTTCGACGGCCGTGCTCGCCGCGCCGCGCGCACGCGATCTCGGCGTTCCGTTCGAGGGCACGCCGGGGGCGCTGAATGCTATCACCGATGTCGCGGGCGTCGAGGTCGGCCACAGCACGGTCATCTCGGGCGAAGGTCCGCTGCTGATCGGCAAGGGGCCGTACCGCACCGGCGTGACGATCATCCACCCGCTCGGCAAGGGCAGCATCGACGGCGTCGCGGCGGGCAGGGCCGTGATCAACGGCACCGGCGAATGGACCGGAATGCACCTCGTCGACGAGATCGGGCAGTTCCTCGGGCCGATCGCGCTCACCGGATCGGGCAACGTCGGCCTCGTGCATCAGAGCCTGATGGACTGGTCGATCGGCAAGGTCCCGGAGGAGGCGCTGATCTCCCGCGTGCTCCCCGTGGTCGCCGAAACGCTTGACAGCCGGCTCAACGACGTCTTCGGCCACGGCCTCACCCGCGATCACGTGTTCGCGGCGCTCGACGGCGCCAAGGGCGGCCCGGTCGCCGAGGGCAATGTCGGCGGGGGGACGGGCATGATCGCCTATACCTTCAAGGGCGGCATCGGCACCGCGTCGCGCGTCGTGTCGGCGGGGGACAAGCGCTACACCGTGGGCGTGCTCGTGCAGGCGAACCACGGCGACCGCTACGACCTGCGCATCGCGGGTGTGCCGATCGGCAAGGAGATCCAGGGCGCGTGGCCTGAGGTGAACGGCGTCGCGGTCCTCGGCCCCGACGCGGGCAAGCCGCAGGACAAGAACTCGCTGCTGATCGTCATCGCCACCGACGCGCCGCTGATGCCGCATCAGCTGGAGCGGCTGGCGCGCCGCGCGGCGCTCGGCGTCGGCCGCACCGGAAGCACGGCGGGCGCGCTCTCCGGTGAGTTCGCGCTCGCCTTCTCCACGAGCCACGTTATCCCGCTCGGCGGGGCGCCGCGTCTTTCCGCGATGATCAACGATACCGACAGCAGCACGATGAACGCGCTGTTCTCGGCCACCGTTCAGGCGACGGAAGAGGCGCTCGTGAACCAGCTCGTGGCGTCCGGGACGATGACGGGCGCGAACAACGTGAAGGTCTACGGTTTGCCGCACGACCAGCTGGCGCGCATCATGAAGGCGCGCTTCGCCCGCAAGTAGGCGCTCGGTCAAAAATCGGCCTTCCGCGCGGCGGAAAAAATGCGACATACGCGGCATGACTGATCCTGCGATAACGATCGAGGCGATTCGCGCGGCGCGCGCGGCGCTGGGCTCCCACATCGTCACCACGCCGACGCTCGACTGGCAGGCGGACGAACTGCGGGAGCGCCTCGGTCCCGACACCTGCGTCAACCTGAAGCTCGAACTGTTCCAGCGGACCGGGACGTTCAAGCCGCGCGGTGCGCTGACGGTGATGCTTGCGCTCGACGCGGCGCAGCGGGCGCGCGGCGTCACCGCCGTCAGTGCGGGCAATCATGCCATCGCGACCGCCTATGCCGCCCGGACGCTGGGCATATCGGCGCGCGTGGTGATGCTGCCCACGGCCAATCCGGCGCGCATCGAGCGTTGCCGCCGCCTCGGCGCCGAGGTGGAGATCGCCGCGGACGGTGCCGCGGCCTTCGAACGGGCGCGGCAGATCGAAGCCGAGGAAGGGCGCACGTTCGTGCACCCCTTCGAAGGCCCGCGCACCGCGCTCGGCACCGCGACCATCGGCCTCGAATGGGCGAGCCAGACCGAGCCGCTCGACGTGCTGATCTGCCCGATCGGCGGCGGCGGGCTCTGCGCCGGTCTCGCCACGGCGATCCGGCTGCTCATGCCGGGCTGCCGGGTGTTCGGCGTGGAGCCGGAGGGGGCGGACAATATGCGCCGAAGCTTCGCCGAGGGCGCGCCCGCCGCGAACGCGACGATCGCGACGATCGCGGACAGCCTCGGGCCGCCTTACTCGCTGCCGTACAGTTTCGGCCTGTGCCGCGAAGCGGTCGAGGAGATCGTGCTGGTTTCCGACGATGCGCTCCGCGCCGGAATGGACCTCCTGTTCCGCGAGGCGCGGCTGGCGGTGGAGCCCGCGGCCGCGGCGGCGACGGCCGCGCTCATGGGGCCGCTCGCCGAACGCGTGCGGGGCAAGCGCGTCGGCGTGATCGTTTGCGGCGCGAACATCGACATCGCCGGGTTCGCCGCGCATGTCGAAGCGGGACAGCGCATCACGGGCCTGCAATAGCGCCGCATGTTGCCCGCCCCGGCGGAGGCCGTTCTGATCATCTTCGGGAGGAGACGGGTATGCATACGGCATCGGCCATGATTTCAGACCGCACCCTGAAACCGGCGAGGACGCGATGAGCCCCGCCGTGCCTGGCCGCGCGGAGATCGACGCGGCCCGCGAACGCATCCGCGACCTTGCCGTGCGCACGCCGCTCATCCGGCTGCAGGGTGCTACGCGGGACGATATTTATCTGAAGCTCGAAACGCTGCAGCCGGTCGGCTCCTTCAAGATCCGCTGCGCTGCGAATGCGCTTCTCAGCCGTGGCGATACCGGCCGCGACGGAGTCTCCACCGCAAGCGCCGGGAATTTCGCGCAGGGCCTCGCCTACGCCGGCCGTGCGCGCGGTATTCCGGTAACCGCCTATGTCCCGGATACCGCCGCGCGCAGCAAGGTGGAGGCGTTGCAAAGATTTGGCGCAAGCGTCGTGCCGCTCGCCTATGATCGCTGGTGGGCGATGCTGGCCGAGCCGCCCGCCGATCCGGCGTTCATCCATCCCGTCGTTGAGAGCGAGGTGCTCGCCGGCAACGCCACGATCGGTGCCGAGATTCTCGAGGACCTGCCGGACGTTGCCACGGTGCTCGTGCCCTACGGCGGCGGCGGGCTCGCCTGCGGCATCGCCGCGGCGCTGAAGGCGCAAGACTCCGCTACCGATGTCGTTGCGAGCGAAACCGAGACGGGAGCGCCGCTGCGCGCGGCATTCGCGGCCGGTGAGCCGGTCACGGTGCCGTTCGCGCCATCGTTCATCACCGGCATGGGCGGGCCGACCGTCATTCCGGCCATGTGGCCGCTGGTGCGAAGCCTCGTCGCCGGTACGACGCTGGTATCGCTCGCCGAGACGGCTGCCGCGGTGCGGATGCTCGCCGAGCGCCATCATGTGATCGCGGAAGGTGCGGGCGCCGCGCCGGTCGCCGCGGCGCTTGCCGGCGATCATCCAGGTCCGGTCGTGTGCATCGTCTCGGGCGGGCATCTCGATGCCGCGCACCTCGCGATCATCCTTGCTGGGGGTGTTCCGTGAATCGCTGTCCGAGCTGTCGAATCCATCTCTAGCGGGGACGTTGCCGGAACTTGATCGGCGACACGCCGGTCCATCGCTTAAAGGCCCGCGAAAAGCTCGCCGTTTCGGCGAAGCCCAACATTTCGCCGATCGCCTCGACGGAGAGATGCGAGCGGTCGAGGAGATAGCAGGCACGCTGCTCGCGGACCTGATCGAGGACATCGCCGAAGCCGAGGTTCTGCTTTGCGAGTCGCCGGTGCAGCGTGCGCTCCGAAACCGCGAGCTGCGCGGCGGCCTCAGCCGCCGAAGGGAAGCCCCGGCTCGACCGGACGAGCAGCGAGTAGAGCCGCCCCACCATGTCGTCGCTGACCTGCGCCTCGTCGATCAGCCGCGCGCAGAGCTGCTGGTAGGTTTGTTCGAGGAGCGGGCTCGCCATCGGTAGCGCGAGGTCGGCCGCGCCGGGCTGGAACACCCAGCGCGTCACCGGCGCACCGAACACGACGGGCACGCCGAGCTCCGCCGTATAGTCGATGCCGTCGCTGCGCGGCGGGACGGACGACTCGATGCGCGCCAGCGGGAACGGCTGCCGCATGTCCTTGAGGAAGGTGGTCGCCGACCCGAGCGAACGCACGAGACAGAATTCGCGAAGATCGGGCGCGACATTGCCGTCGTCCACCTCCATGCCCGCGAGCGCTCCGTTTTCCTCGTAAAGCCGGTATTGCAGCAGCGAATAGGTGAGCGCCTGGAACGCCACCAGAACCTTCAGCCCGTCGTGCACCGTTCCGGCCGACAGCACGGCGAGCCCGAGCGGACCGTAGGTCATTAGCCGGTAGCGCATCCCGGTGTGGAACCACAGGCCGGGGATGTCGCGCGTCGCACCGGCGAACACCTCCTGAAAGCGAAGCTCCTGAAGTCCGGAGACTTCGCCTTGCGGATCGTCGGCGCTCGCGAGGGGAATACTGGCCTCGGCGAGCAGCGGCAGGGGATCGATCCCGGCCTCGTCCAGCACCGCGCGCATGATGCGGACGCTCTGGTTCGGCATACGCATCGAGCCGAGCAGTTCGATCTTCATGCTTGCCTCCCGCGATGCATCATGCGCGGCATGGCAGTTAAAGTCAAAAGCTTGGCACAAGATGACATTCAATGATGCCCGGCTTCATGTTTTGATCGCAGCATCGGGAATGGATGACACAAGATCAGTCCGGCCCGACCTTGGAGGAAGATCGTGAACCATCAGCTTGCCGTCGCCGATCACGACATCGCCCCCAGCGGTGGACCGCTCCCCTTCGCGCAGTGGGATTCGGACCCGCACGTGAAACTGGGTCAGCTTGGTGCGGAGCCGCCGCTTCCGGAGATTGCGGCGGAGTTGCAGAAGTCACTGCACAGCTTCGCCGAGAAGGTGATGCGGCCGATCGGCACCGAGCTCGACCGGCTGAGCGCCGACGCGGTGGTGGACAAGACCTCGCGCTACTGGGAATTCCGCCGCGCCTACGCCGAGCTGGGCATCGACATGGCGACGCTGGCGTCCTTCTCGTCCGAGGAGATGCCGCACGTGTTCGCGATCCTGTTCGAGGAACTCGGCTGGGGCGATGCCGGCCTCGCCATCTCCGCAGGCGCCGGCCTGCTGCCGCATTACATGGCGGCGAAATTCGGCAATGATTTCGTGGCCCGCACCTACCCTGAGTCGCTGATCGGGAGCTGGGGCATCACGGAGCCCGACCGGGGCAGCGATTCGATCGACCCCGGCGGGCACGCCGCCCATGCCGCAGGGAAACCGAACCGGCCCAACTGCGTCGCGCGCATCTCGGACGGCAAGATCGTCATCAACGGCCAGAAATCGGCGTGGGTCTCGAACGGCCCGGTGGCGGAACTCTGCATCCTCTACTGCGCGGCCGAGACCGGCTCCGGCTACGATCCCGCGCGCGGCGCGGTGGTGATCGTGCCGCTCGACGCGCCGGGCGTTTCGAAGGGCAAGCCGCTCGAGAAGATGGGTCAGCGCGCGCTGCCGCAGGGTGAGATCTTCTTCAACGACGTGACGCTCGACATCGACCATCTGCTCGTCGCGCCCGAGGATTATCTGAAGGGCGTCTACGCCATCCACAGCGAGGCGAACGCGCTGATGGGCGCGACGTTCACGGGCTGCGCGCGCGCCGCCTATGAATTGGCGCACGCCTACGCGCACGAACGGCGGCAGGGCGGCGTGCCGCTGGTCCGGCATCAGGATGTCGCGCGACGGCTGTTCCACATGGCGCGCAAGGTCGAGATTTCACGCGCGCTGGCGCGGCGGGTGACGGCGTTCAACATGAACAACGCGGTGCCCGCATTGCAGACGGCGATGTTCTCCAAGGTGACGTCGACGCAGTACGCGCTCGAGGTGACGAGCGATGCCTTGCAGATGTTCGGCGGCAACGGGCTGACGCGCGAATATCCGATGGAGAAGCTGTTCCGCGACGCCCGCGCCTCGCTGATCGAGGATGGGTGCAACGAGGTCATCGCGATCAAGGGGGGAATGTTGCTGGCCGATCCGGACCTGCTGCCCGGCTGACGGCGGAATTACCGAAGCGAAATCGTGCGGCCGAACGGGTTTTCGGCCGACGGGGAAGATTTGTCCGAGGGGATGGAATGAAGCAGAACGCGATCATCGCCGGCGTCGGAATGACCCGCTTCGGCAAGCATCTGGACCGCAGCCTGTCCAGCCTCGCGCACGAGGCGATCGGCGAGGCCCTGAAGGATGCGAATGTCGAGGCGCGAGAGATCGAGGCGGCATGGGCGGGAAACGCCGCCGCGCCGCTCGTCACCGGGCAGGCGTGTATCGCGGGGCAGGCGATCCTTCGCGGCATGGGCATCGGGCGTATTCCGGTGGTGAATGTGGAGAACGCCTGCGCTACGGCGTCCACGGCGTTCCAGCAGGCGTGCACGATGGTGACGCTCGGCGCCCACGACGTCGTGCTGGCGTTCGGCGTCGAGAAATTGTTCCACGAGGACAAGGCGAAGAGTTTCGCGGTGTTCCTCGGCGCCGTCGACACCGAGAAACCCGAGGAGCTTTACGCCTATGTCGACGGTGACCGGCCTGCGAACGCCGATGCAGGGCGGCAGCGTTCGCTCTTCATGGACATCTACGCCCGCATGGCGCGCGACTACAGCGCGCGCAGCGGCGCGACGGCGTGGCATTTCGCCGAGGTCTCCGCAAAGAATTCACGGCACGGCAGCCTCAATCCGCGCGCGCAGTTTCGCGACGTGCTCGATGCCGACGCGGTGCTCGCCGCGCCGCTGATCTCGGCGCCGCTGACGCTGCCGATGTGCTCGCCGCTCGGCGACGGCGCGGCGGCGGCGGTGATCGTCTCGCCGAAGTTCGCGCGCGAACGCGGCATCGCCAATCCTGTGCATGTGCGCAGTTCGCTGATCGCGAGCGCTTTCGAACCCGCGCCGGACGAACCGGGCATCACCGAGTGGGCGGCGGGGCAGGCGTATGCGATGGCGGGGATCGCGCCCGAGGACATCGACTGCGTCGAGCTTCACGACGCCACGTCGCCCGCCGAGCTGATGTATTACGAATATCTCGGGCTGTGTCCGCGCAACGAGGGCGTGGCGCTTCTCGAAAGCGGCGCGACGGCGCTCGGGGGGCGGGTGCCTGTGAACACCTCCGGGGGGCTTGTCCGCAAGGGGCATCCGATCGGCGCCACGGGACTCGCGCAAGTTTACGAACTTACCGAGCAGCTTCGCGGACGCGCCGGGGCCCGGCAGGTGGAGGGCGCGCGGGTCGCGGTTGCCGAGAACGGCGGCGGCTTCCTCGGGCGGGATGCGGCGGCGCTGGTGATGACGGTGCTGTCGCGGTGAACCACGCGCCCGCCCCAAACCTGCGCACGCCCGTGCAGATGCTCCGAGACGGCGCGGAGGCGCACGACGGCGCGATGTTGACATTTGTCGACATCCGGCCGGACGGAAGCTTCGCCGAGGAGACGCGGAGCTACCGTGACCTGCTCGGAAACGGCGCGCGCATCGCCGCGGCGCTGGCGAGCGAAGGCATGAAGCCCGGCGACAGCTTCGCGCTCGTCATGCCCAACCATCCCGAGTTCGTGGATGCGATGATCGGCTCCGAACTTGCCGCGACCGTCTTCGTGCCCATCGACCCGAGGACGCGCGGCGCGCGGCTGGCGTTCATGCTCCGCTTCGCCGGGTGCCGGGGCGCCATCGTGGCGCCGGAAGCGCTTGCCGCGCTCGCCGGGGTGATCGGCGACGTGCCCGATCTCGGTTGGCTGTGGGTGCTGGGCGATACGGCGGCGCCCGTGCCCGGCGTCCGGGTCGCCACCTTGGCCCAGGCGCTCGCCGGGGCGGGGGCGCTCCCCGCCGATCCCGGCACCGACCTCGCGCGGCCGATGCAGATGCTCTACACGTCGGGCACGACGGGCGATCCCAAGGCGATCCTCGCGCCATATGCCCGCTATTCTGCCGTGGCCTCGTTCGGATCGCTGCTCCAGGTGCGCCCCGACGACCGGCTCTACACCGGCCTGTCGTTCACGCACGCGAACGCGCAGCTCATCACGCTCGGCAACGCGCTTTCCATGCAGCTTCCGCTGGTGGTCAGCCGCCGCTTCTCGAAGTCCCGGCTGTGGGACATCCTTGCCCGCTACGGCTGCACGGTGTTCAACCTGCTCGGCGGCATGGCGGTGGCGATCTACGCGGAACCGCCGTCGCCGCGCGACCGGCAGCACAAGGTCCGCATGGTGCTGAGCGCCGGTATGCCGCCGAGCATGTGGCGCGATTTCGAGGCACGTTTCGGCGTGGAGGTGCTGGAGTTCTTCGGCGCGGCGGAGGGCGGGCTCACCATCAACCTGCCGGGCGTCGGCCCCGTCGGCTCGATCGGCAAGCCGCCTCCGGGCACGATCTGCGCGATCCTCGACGAGGACGACCGCGAATGCCCGCCCGGCACCCTCGGCGAAATGTGCTTTCGGCCCGAAGGGGGCGATACGCCCCCGGTCGAATATTTCCGCAACCCGGAGGCGTCGGCCGCGAAGACGCGCGGCGGCTGGTTCCGCACCGGCGACATCGGCTTCAAGGACGCGGACGGCTGGGTGTTCTTCTCGCACCGCGCGGGCGATGCGATCCGCCGCAACGGCGATTTCGTGAACGCCGTGCAGATCGAGGCGGAGATCGCGGCGATGGAGGGTGTCGGCGACGTCCATGTCTACGGCGCGGCCACAGCGGAAAACGCCCCCGGCGAGAAGGAGGTCGTCGCGGCGATCGTGCCCGCAGGCGACTTCGATCCGCTGTCCGTGTTCGCGCACTGCCGGCAGCGTATCGGTTCGGCGGCCATGCCCTCGCTGGTGCAGGTCGTCAGCGAGATTCCGAAGACCGCCTCTGAAAAACCGCAGGACCGGCACCTCATCACGATGCTCGGCGCGCCGGATGCCGTTATCTTCGGTCCATCGGGGCCAACCACAATCACTCTGGGGAGAGCGACGCAATGAGCGCACCTGTCATCGTCTACGGCGCCAGTGGCTACACCGGCAAACTCATCTCATGGCATCTCGCGGAGGCGGGGATTCCGTTCATCGCCGCGGGCCGCGACCAGAAGCGGCTCGAGGAGCAGATGGCGCGCGTGCCGGAGCTGAAGGGCGCGCGCTTCGAATGCCGCGCGGTCTCGCACGACGCGGCGTCGCTCGCCAAGCTCTTCGCGGGCGCGAAGGTCGTCTACAACGTCACCGGGCCGTTCATGCAGCTCGGCGATCCGGTGGTGCAAGCCGCCCTCGATGCGGGCTGCCACTATCTCGACACGACGGGCGAGGCGGACTGGATGCGCCACGTGCGGGGCACCTACGGCGCGAAGTTCGCCGCGAAGGGCCTCCTCGCGGCGCCCGCCACGTCCTACATGTGGGCGGCGGGGAACATCGCGGCCGAGATCGCGCTCGAAACGCCCGGCATCGACTCGCTCGACATCCTCTACCTCGCCGACTCCGCGACCAGCGTCGCCTCCACCAAGTCGTTCCTGCGCATGTGCACGCGGCCGCAATATTACATCGAGCACCGGAAGCTCGTGCAGTGGCCGATGGCGACGTCCTATCTCGTGAAGGCGCCGGATTCGCATCGGCTGTTCCGGGCATTGCCGTGGGCGGGCGGCGGCGAGCCGGTGTGGTACGAAGGCGATGCCCGCGTCAGCAACTGTTCGACGCTCGTCGGCTTCCGCAACCAGCTGATGCTCGACGCGGTGATCGCCGCGCTCGAGAATTTCGAAAAGGACTATCGCCATCTGCCCGACGCCGAGCAGGAGCGCATCTGCAACGAGATCGGCGGGCAATTGACGCAGGTGGAGCCCGACCGCGAGAACCCGGACGTCAACCGATCGGTGATCTCCTGCATCGGGCGCGGCAACACCACCGGCGTGTCGGTCGTGCTGCGCGGGAACTCGCCCTACATCCAGACCGGCCTGCTCGCGGCGGAAGGGTGCCGCCGCATCCTTCGCGGTCAACTGCTCGCCGCCGGCTTCCAGTCGCCGGCGAAGGCCTTCGGCGCCCGCGCGATCCTGAACGCATGGGCCGAACACGGGTATCACAGCTGGGAGGCGCAGGCGACGTGATCGCAGGGCGCGATAACGCGCGGGGCTGAAGCCCCAACGACCAATCGAGACCATGCGACCCGCCGGATGCCTCCCGGCGGGAGCAGGGAGGTTTTGTCCGCACGAACGATCATAGGGGAAGGATCACATGGACAGGAAAACGCAAACGACGCGGCTGACGGCGCTGCTGCTTTCGACCGCGATGGCCGCGCCCGCACTGGCGCAGGACACGGCGACCGACGTGACGAGCGGTCTCGAGGAGATCGTCGTCACCGCGCAGAAACGCAGCCAGAACCTCCAGGACGTGCCGGTCGCCGTCTCGGCGCTCACCGGCGACGATCTCGCCGCGCGCGGCATTTCGGAGACCTCGGACCTGATGGGTACGATGCCCAACCTTCAGGTGACGACACCCTACGGCAAGACGCAGCCGAACTTCTCGCTGCGCGGCATCTCGGTGGCGAACGAATTCACGGCGTCGACGGCCTCGCCGGTGGGCGTCTACGTGGACGAGGTCTACCAGAGCTTCCGCGCCAGCCACGGCCAGCAGCTTTACGATCTCGACCGTGTCGAGGTGCTGCGCGGGCCGCAGGGCACGCTCTACGGCCGCAACACCACGGGCGGGGCGATCAGCTTCTTCACCAAGCGCCCCGATCTCGACGGCATGGACGGCCATCTGACGCTCGGCTACGGCAATTACGACACCAAGACCGCCGAGGCCGCGTTCGAGGCGACGCTGGTTCCCGACGTGCTCGGTATCCGCGTCGCCGGGACCCGGTCCAAGGGCGACGGCTTCATGTTCAACCCGATCCAGAACCGCGACGTCGCCACCACGGACTCGATCGCGGGCCGCATCACCGTGCGCTTCAAGCCGACCGACGCGCTCGACATCACCGTGAAGGGCTACGCCTCGAAGGACGATCCGTGGGCGGCGATCGCCTATTCGGAAGGCCAGCTCAGCGGCGGCCGGGACGCGCTCGGCTATTCGCGCTACGACCCGCAGGCGGCGCTCGGCGGGCGGCTGCTGGGGCGCAACGAGGTCGCGTCCGACGCCGGCGGCAAATACTACAGCTCCTCGAAAGGCGTCGCGCTCACCATCGCCTACGATGTCAGCGACACGCTGACGCTCACCTCGATCACCGGCTATGACAAGGGCAAGTACCGGAACTCGCCCTTCGACTGCGACGGCTCGCCGAACGACGTCTGCTCGCTGCGCTACAATTCGGAGAGCGAGAACTTCAACCAGGATCTCCGCCTGACCTACGATGGGGACCGCATCAACGTGATCGCGGGTCTCTATTACGGCCGCGACAAGGTGGATACGCACAACGAGATCGACTTCTTCGGCGTGTTGCGGCCGCTGCTGCTCGGTGCGGGGCTCCCCGACACCTACAGCAACCCGGCGATCGCGACGCCGGATTCGATCGGTATCCTGCCGGGGTTCGCGCTCGACCCGACGCTGACGCCCGAGGACCCGGGCTTCTGCGCGCCGGTCACGGTGAATCCGAACGGCTTCCTCGACGCGCGCTCGCTCGTCGCGCTGCTCACCGACATCGCCATCGACAACAGCGGCGGCGGCGGCTTCGGCGGCGCCTTCTCGGCGGCGTGCCGCGCGGCGGGCGCGCCGCCGTTCAGCCCGATCCTCGGCGATCAATACTACACGATCACGCGGCCCTCGAAGGCGATCTACGGCGACGTCAGCTTCGACGTGACCGACCGGCTCAACATCAGCGTCGGCCTTCGCTACACGATGGACAAGGTGAAGTACTCGAACGGCCGCACCATCCTCTACGATCTCGGCGGCAACAACATCGTCGCCAGCACGATCCCCTACAGCTTCCCGTACAACCCGAACCTGCCCGCGGTGAGCCAGCGCGAGAAGGCGAACCGCCTGACGGGGCGCATCAACGTCAGCTACGATTTCACCGACGACATCATGGGCTATGTGAACTACAGCCGCGGCTACCGGAGCGGCAGCTTCAACGGCCTCGCCTATCAGGGCACCAACCAAGTCTATTACATCCAGCCCGAGAAAGTGAACGCCTACGAGGGCGGCCTGAAGACCCGCCTGTTCGACCGCAGCGTGCAGCTCAACCTCGCGGGCTTCTATTACGACTATTCGAACCACCAGGTGACGCAGGTGATCGGCGCCACCACCTTCACGCGCAGCGCCAACGGGCGCCTCTACGGCGGCGAGGCGGAACTGGCGTGGCAGGCGCTGGGCAACCTGCGCTTCGACGCCTCGCTCGGCCTTCTCAACAGCAAGTACAAGGGCAACGTCCTCGATCCCGCCGACCCGAGCAGCCCGACGCGCAACGTCAACGGCAACCCGTTCCCGAACGCGCCGGAGATCACGTTCTCGGCGGGCTTCGACTGGGACGTGGCGGAGATCGGCAACGGCACGCTGACGCTGCGCGGCGACACCTCCTACATGGGCAAATATTATTTCGATCCGTTCAAGGACTACGGCCAGTCGCCGTGCGACGCGCCGGCGCCCGGCTTCAACATCCGGCAGGCGGGCCCGGCCATCGCCTGCGGCAATCCCGGCTACTGGCTGTTCAACAGCCGCCTCACCTACGACATGGACAACGTCTCGATCAGCGTGTGGGGCAAGAACCTCACCAACAAGTTCTACTACACCTACGGGCTCAACATCGACGTGTTCGGCCTCGATTACCTGAACCGCGCGTCGCCGCGCACCTACGGCGTCGAAGTGACGGCGCGGTTCTGAGGCGGGAGGCGGTCATGCGGCGTTTCGAAGGCAGGGTCGTCGTTGTCACGGGCGGAGCGCGGGGCATCGGCCTCGCCTCCGCCGAACGCTTCGCGCGCGAGGGCGCGGCGGTGGTGATCACCGATGTGCGATCGGGAGAGGTGGAGGCCGAGGCCGCGCGCCTTTCCGGCGAAGGGCTTGCCGTCGAGGCCGCCGTGCAGGACGTGACCGGCGAGGCGGACTGGGAGCGGCTGATCGGCGATGTGCTTGCGCGTCACGGCCGGCTCGACGTTCTGGTGAACAATGCCGGGATCGCGCGTATCGCCTCCGTGGAGGACACGACGCTCGATGACTGGCGGCTGACGATGGCGGTGAACGTCGAGGGCGTTTTCCTCGGCACCAAGGCCGCGATCGGCGCGATGAAGGAGAGGGGCGGGGCGATCGTCAACGTCGCTTCCATCGCGGGCAATGTCGGCGAGCCCTTGCTGGCGGCGTACAACGCCTCGAAGGGCGCGGTGAAGCTGCTCACGCGCAACGCGGCGCTGCACTGCGCACGGCAGGGCTATCCGATCCGCGTCAATTCCATGCATCCCGGCTACACCGACACGCTGCTGGTGTCGGACGCCATCGGCACGATGGCGGCGGACGCGGGCGCGGCGTTCGCGGCGGAGACGCTGGCGCGCATCCCCATCGGGCGCTTCGCGACACCCGACGAAATCGCGGGGCCGATCCTGTTTCTCGCCAGCGACGATGCGCGGTACATGACGGGAAGCGAACTCAT
>JACFNY010000431.1 GCA_019454625.1 Sphingomonadaceae bacterium | reverse complement strand
TATGGCGCGGCGCAGGCCGTTCCGGGGCCGCTCTTCACCTTCGGCACCTATCTGGGCGCGGTCATGGTGCCGGAGCCGAACGGCCTTGCCGGCGCGGCCATCGGCCTCATCGCGATCTTCCTGCCCGGGTTCCTACTGCTGATCGGCACGCTTCCCTTCTGGGACGCCTTTCGGACGCGGCCGCTGGCGCAGGCGGCCATGCGCGGCGCAAACGCCGCCGTCGTCGGCATCCTCGGCGCGGCTCTCTATGATCCCGTCTGGACGAGCGCGATCTTCAGCCCGCAGGACTTCGCGCTTGCTCTGGTGGGGTTCGTGCTGCTGACCGTGTGGAAGGCGCCGCCGTGGGTAGTGGTGGTGCTGATCGCGACAGGCGGGATTGCGCTCGCTCTCCTCTGATCACCGGCATCGGTCCGCGCCTCAGCGCTGCAGGATCAGCCGTGCGCCGAGCTGACACCGCGGGGCGGCCGCAGGCGGGATTGATCTCGCTCTACATCTCCACTATTGTGGAGAGATGGAAAAACAGGCCACACTCGCTGCGCTTGCCGCGCTCTCGCAGGAGACGCGTCTCGACATCTTTCGCCTGCTGGTGGAGGCCGGTCCGGAAGGGCGTGCAGTGGGGCGGATCGGCGAGGCGCTGGATCTCCCTTCGGCCACGCTCTCGTTCCACCTCAAGGAACTGAAGCACGCCGGGCTGGTGACGGTCCAGCGCGAAGGACGCTCGCTGATCTACTCAGCGGACTTCGCCACCATGACAGGCCTCATCGACTATCTGACCCGCCACTGTTGCGCCGGCGATCCGGCAGCATGCGGGATCGCCCCCTCGACGCACGCCGCCCGGAAAGAGACCGCATGACCACCAGGATCTATCACAACCCGAACTGCGGCACGTCGCGCAACGTGCTGGCGCTGATCCGCAACTCCGGCGATGAGCCGGAGGTTATCGAGTATCTGAAGACGCCCCCGAGCCGCGAGCGGCTCGTGGCGCTGATCGCCGCGATGGGGATCCCCGTGCGCGACCTCCTGCGCCGGAAGGGCACGCCCTACGACGAGCTCAAGCTCGATGCCCCCAAGTTCTGATCGACCTGATGCTGGAGCATCCCATCCTCATCAACCGCCCCATCGTCGAGACGCCGCTCGGAACACGGCTCTGCCGCCCCTCCGAGGCGGTGCTCGACATCCTGCCGAACCCGCAGCGCGGGGAGTTCCGCAAGGAGGACGGCGAGCTCGTGGTGGACGCCGACGGGCGCCGCGTAAACGAGAGCCCCGCCCGATGAGCAACGACACCTACGCGCGCACGGCCGAGGCCATCGCAGCGGCGCCTGCCGGCATCGGCTTCTTCGAAAAGTGGCTCTCTGTCTGGGTGGCGCTCTGCATCGGCGCCGGGCTGCTGCTCGGCAACGTGCTGCCGGGCCTGTTCGAGACGCTCGCCGCGCTCGAGATCGCGTCCGTCAACCTGGTCGTTGCCGTCCTGATCTGGGCGATGGTCTATCCGATGATGGTGGCGGTCGACTTCGCGAGCCTGCGCCACATCGGCGATCGGCCGAAAGGGCTCGTGCTGACGATCGTGGTGAACTGGCTGATCAAGCCCTTCACCATGGCAGGGCTCGCCGTCCTGTTCTTCGAGGTTCTGTTCGCGGACCTGATCGCACCGGCCGATGCGCAGCAGTACATTGCCGGTCTGATCCTGCTGGGCGCGGCACCCTGCACCGCGATGGTGTTCGTCTGGTCGCAGCTCACTCGGGGCGACGCCACCTACACGCTGGTGCAGGTCTCGGTGAACGACGTCATCATGATCTTTGCCTTCGCGCCCATCGTCGCCTTCTTGCTGGGCGTAACCGATATCACCGTGCCCTGG
>JACFNY010000430.1 GCA_019454625.1 Sphingomonadaceae bacterium | reverse complement strand
CTTCTTCCCGTGGGAGAAGACCGATCTGGTGGGCGCGCTGAAGGCGGCGGTTTAGTTTTTCCGAGCCGGCGGCCCGGGTCCAAATTTCTTTGTAAGAAATCTCGCATCGCTGCGACTGTCTCTTCATGAGCAGCACGCGGAGTGCGGGAATAAGCGGCCCGTTAGGCCAGAGTGAGCGGCAGGACGCACTGTATGCGGACGCGGCGGCGGCGCATGGCGGCATGATCGCGCGGCTTTCGGCGGGTTATGAGGCGGACCCGGCGCTCCGCGAGGATCTGGAGCAGGAGATTCATCTCCAGCTGTGGCGCAGCTTCGCGACCTTCGCGAACCAGTGCAGCCTTGCGACATGGGTGCACCGCATCGCGCACAACGTCGGGGCGCGGCACGTGCACCGCGCGGTGCGCGCGAAGCCGGCCGCCTTCGTCGATCTCGACACGATCGACATCGCCGACAGCCGTGCGGGACCGGACGACAGCGCCGATGCCGCTGCAACGCTGGACCGGCTTTACGCCCTGATCTGGCGGCTGCGACCGATCGACCGGCAGGTGCTGCTGCTGCACCTCGAAGAGGTCGACGCCGCCGCGAGCGCCGAGATCACCGGCCTGACGCCCGGGGCCGTCGCCACGCGCATCCACCGCATCAAGGCGCTGCTCGCCCGGCAATTCGCGGAAGGGAACCGGCCATGACCGATACGAACGACGTCGGCGAAATGGGCAACATGGGGGCGCTGTGGAAGGCGCAGGCCGTGCGGCCACGCACGCTGCCCGCGGACGAGATCCACCGGCACCACGCCGCGCTCGAACGCCGCGTGCGCAGGCGCAACCTCATCGAATATCTGACCGCGGCGATGATGTTCGTGGCCGTCGCGGGACTCGTCCTTCTCGACGTGCGGCTCGGCGCTTTCGGCGCCGGCTCGATCGGGTTGATCCTGCTGGGGATCGGCGGCGGCGTGGCGGTGTGGCAGCTTCACCGGCGCACCGGCGCTCGGCCGGCGATCGACGGCGCCCGGCCGAGCATGGACGCCTATCGCGACAGCCTGCGGCGGGAGCATGATGCGCTCGCGTCCGTTGCGCGCTGGTACATCGGGCCGATGGTGCCCGGCATGGTCACGATCTACGTGAGCGCGTTCCTGAAAGTCGCGCCCGGTGACCGCCCGCTCGTGATCGCCCTGGCGGCGGCAACGGCGCTGTTCATGGGCTGGGTCATCCGTCTGAACCGGCGCGGCGCACAGGCGATCTCCGCCGAACTTGAAAGCCACGACCGGGGCTGACCGACACGACCGGGGCTGACCGACCGACAAGCAGAAGGAGCACTCTCTTGTACTATTCCACGATCGCGGCCGTGATGGCCGTCACCGTCACCGCAGCGGCGAGCGCCGGGCAAACGGGCTCCATCACCGAGCGTGGGCGCGCCGTCTCCGACTGGTCCTCCGCCGAAAGCGTGTCTGCCCTTGCCGCGGCGGCGTCTCCCGACCTCAAGGCGAAGATCGACGCAGGGGGCGGTCCGGCCGCCTTCTCGGCAGCGGTCGATGCGCAGATGGGCAAGCAGACGAACGTGTTCGACGAGGTCGAAATGGCCGTCAACGGCCTGACCTTCTACCAGCGCCTCGCCGCCTATGAACGCACGCCCGCCGCCATGACCACGATCGTTTGGGACGACAAGGGCACGGTGGCGGCAGCGACCGTGCAGCCATCGTCTCCGCCGCCGCCCGCACCCGCCGCGGGCACCGGCGTGTCCGTCCGCCCGCCGTTCGCGACGCCGCGCGCGGGGACGTGGTTCACCTTCTGGGGCGGGCGCAACCTCGCCCGGAACTACCACATGGCGGCGCCCGCGCAGACCTATGCGTTCGACCTGCTG
>JACFNY010000429.1 GCA_019454625.1 Sphingomonadaceae bacterium | reverse complement strand
CGCGCGAAGCGGCACAGGCGAAGCGCGGTGAGGCGCTGGCGGCGCTCTGGGCGCTCGCCGGCGAACGGCAGTCGCTGTAACGCTCGCTCGCGGCGTGCCGCGGCGGCGAGGCCGAGCCATTGATCGACCTCGTGCGCGTGACCAAGGGATTCGAGGCGGCGTTCGCGGCCTCGCTCGGCGACGACACCGCGGCGCCGGTGGGCGGCGAGGGCGGCCGCCGCTGGGCGGGCGCGGCGAAGGGCGAGTGGGACCCGGCGCTTCCGGCAGGCGCCCGGCCGCTGTCCGAAGTGATCGAGGCGCCCGAGGAACTGGCGCGGCGCGCAGCGCAGATCGGTGTCGTCGACGACGGCATGCTGGACCGGCTGGCGGCGAAGCTGTCGGTCGGCCAGCGGCTGGTGACGAGCGAAGGCCGCATGGTGCGCTGGGACGGTTTCCGCACGGAGGCAGGCGACGGCAGCGCGGCGGCGGAGAAGCTGCGCCAGCGTAACCGGCTCGCCGAGGTCGAGGCGCTGCTGCCGGATGCCGAGGCGGCGGTGGAGGCCGCGGAGACCGAGCTTGCCGCCGCGCGCGCCATCGTTGCCGAAACAGCGTCCGCCATCGACGGCGAGCGGCAGGCGCTGCGCCGGGCGGAAGCCGCGCGCGCCGAGGCAACCAAGGCGATCTCGCAGCTTGCGGGCGAGGTCGAACGCCGCGCCGCGCAGCTTGAGGCGTTTGCCGCCGCCGTGACGCGCGCCAACGATCAGATCGCCGAATGCAGCGAGAAGGTGCAGGGCCTCGACGCCGCGCTTCTCGAGGTACCCGCCGCCGAGGGACTGACGGAAGCGGTGACGGCGGCGCGCAATGCCGCCGACGCGCACCGCTCCGACCTCGCGATGGCGCGCGCCGAGCATGTCGCGCTCCAGCGCGGGCTCGACAGCGACAAGGCGCGCCGCGAGGCGATCGCCGCCGAGCGCGAGGCGTGGGAGCGCCGCATCTCCGGCAGCGCCGCGCAGCGCGAGGAGCTTGCCGCGCGAATCGCCGCCGCGAACGCGACCATCGCCGAGATCGCCGACGTTCCCGCCGCCATCGCCGAGCGTCAGGCGCGGCTCGCGGGCGACCTCGCCGACGCCGAGGCCGCGCGTCAGGCGGCGGCGGACCGGCTCGCGGAAGCGGAGGGCAGCCTCCGCACCATCGACGGCGAGGCGCGCGAGGCGACAGAGATCCTCTCGACGCTGCGCGAGGAGCGCGGGCGCATCGAGGTGCGGGTCGAGAACTGCGAGCATCGCCGCACGGAGCTGAACCGCCTGTCGGTCGAACGCTTCCAGTGCTCGCCGCAGATGCTGCCCCAGCGCTTCGAATTCAGCGACGAGAACATGGAGGACACGGAAACCCTGTCCTCCGGGCTCGACCGGCTGACCGGCGAGCGCGAGCGCATGGGGCCGGTGAACCTGCGCGCCGACGTCGAGCTCGAGGAGATCGAGACGACGCTCACGACGTCGACCGCCGAGCGCGAGGAGCTGGAAACCGCCATCGCCCGCCTGCGCGGCAGCATCGGTTCGCTGAACCGGGAAGGGCGTGCGCGCCTGCTGACGGCGTTCGAGGAGGTGAACCGCCACTTCGGCGACCTCTTCACCAGCCTGTTCGGCGGCGGCGAGGCGCGGCTCGAGCTCATCGAATCGGACGATCCGCTGGAAGCGGGCCTCGAGATCATGGCGCAGCCGCCGGGCAAGAAGCTGCAATCGCTGACATTGCTTTCGGGCGGCGAGCAGGCGCTGACGGCCGTCGCCCTGATCTTCGCGCTGTTCCTGACGAATCCGGCGCCGATCTGCGTGCTCGACGAGGTCGACGCGCCGCTCGACGACGCCAACATCGAGCGTTTCTGCGA
>JACFNY010000428.1 GCA_019454625.1 Sphingomonadaceae bacterium | reverse complement strand
GAGCCGCCGGGCGTTGCGCGCGGCCACCGCGAGCGCCGTGTCGGACATGTCCGTCGCCACGGCCTCCGCGCCGGGCCATTCGCTGAGCGCCGCCAGCGCGAGCGCGCCCGAGCCGGTGCCGAGGTCGAGGATGCGCAACGCCGCCGACTTGGGAAAACGCCTCAGCGCCGCCGCGATCAGCGTTTCGGTGTCGGCGCGCGGGATGAGCACGCCCGGCCCCACCTCGAGGTCGAGCGACCAGAATTCCTGCCGCCCGAGAATATAGGCGACCGGCTCGCCCCCGGCGCGCCGCGCGATCAGCGATTCGGCGGCGGCCGTGTCGGCAATCCCCGGATTGCCGAGCAGCAGCGCCTCGCGGCTGATCCCGAGCGCGTGCGCGACGATCAGCTCCGCGTCGAGCCGGGCCGTCTCCCCGCCGATGCGCGCCGCCGCGTCCCTGACGAGATCAAGCGCCTTCATTCAGGTTCGCGAGCCGTGCCGCCTGGTCCTCGGCGATCAGCGCGGCGACGAGCTCGCCGAGCCCTCCGCCTTCCATGATCTCCGGCAGGCGGTGCAGCGTCAGGTTGATGCGGTGATCCGTCACGCGCCCCTGCGGGAAGTTGTACGTGCGGATGCGTTCCGAACGGTCGCCCGAGCCGACCATCGACTTGCGCGCGCCGGCGCGCTCGTTCGCCAGCTTCTCGCGCTCCAGCTCGAACAGGCGCGCGCGCAGAACCTTCAGCGCCTTCGCCTTGTTCTTGTGCTGGCTCTTCTCGTCCTGCTGGCTGACGACGAGGCCGGTGGGAAGGTGCGTGATGCGCACGGCGCTGTCCGTGGTGTTCACCGACTGGCCGCCGGGGCCGGACGAGCGGAACACGTCGATGCGGAGGTCCTTCTCGTCGATCTGGATGTCGACGTCCTCGGCTTCCGGCAGCACCGCCACCGTCGCGGCGGACGTATGGATGCGGCCCGAAGCTTCCGTGGCGGGCACGCGCTGCACGCGGTGCACGCCGCTTTCGAACTTCAGCTTCGCGAACACGCCCTGCCCGGTGACGTTCGCGATCACCTCCTTGATGCCGCCCGCGTCGGCCGAGGACATTTCCATCGTCTCGACGCGCCAGCCCTGCGTTTCGGCATAGCGCTGGTACATGCGGTAGAGATCGGCCGCGAACAGCGCCGCCTCCTCGCCGCCGGTCCCCGCACGGATTTCGAGGATCGCCGAGCGCTCGTCGGCCATGTCCTTCGGCAGCAGCAGCACGGCGAGCGCCTTCTCGGCGTCGGGCAGCCGTTCCTTGAGCGCGAGCAGCTCCTCCTCGGCGAGCGCCACATCTCCCGGTCGCTCTCGCCGCCGTTCACCATCGCGGAGAGGGTTTCGATCTCCTCGCGCATCACGCGCACCGCGCCCGCCGCCTCGGCCACGGGTTTCAGCTCGGCATATTCCTTGGAAAGCGCCACGAACCTGTCGGCGGGCAGGTCGCCCGTCGCCATCTGCTCGGTCAGCTCGGCATGGCGCGCCTCGATCTGCCGGATGCGCGCGGTCGGCACGCCGCTCATCGCGGCGCCCCAAGGAGCGTTTCGGCAAGGGCATCCAGCGCCACGCGCCACTGCTCACCGGTCGCGAGCCGCTTCACCGTCGCCTCGCCCGCCGCCAGCTCGTCGTCGCCGATGATGACGGCGTAGCGCGCGCCGGCCGCATCGGCCTTCTGCATCCGCTTCTTCATGTTGCCGCGCCACGCCTGCTCGGCGGCGAGGCCCGCGCGCCGCAGGAACCCTGGGCAAGCATGGAGAACAGCGGCCACTGGTAGGCGCGGCGCCGGGGCAGGGGCGCGGGTGCCGGCCGGGGGCTTCGGGGCAGGGGCGCGGCGGATGCCCGAAGAAAGAAGGGGCG
>JACFNY010000427.1 GCA_019454625.1 Sphingomonadaceae bacterium | reverse complement strand
AGTCATCCGCCGCCACTGCGCCGCAGGGACCAGCACTGCAGCTTCCTCGCCCCGCTTGGTCACAAGCTGAGGCCCCTCGGCCACGCACGTCTCCAGCATCTCGCTGAACCGCGCTTTCGCATCCTGAACCGGCCAGACCTTCATGTCCCATCCTAACTAGTCTGAAAACTAGTCAGGATGGGACATCGCCGACGTCAAGGTAGAGAGAAATCAGGCCCGCGCGCTCTCGGTCACGCCCGCGCTGTTGTGGCGGAGCGCCGAGAGCACCGTCTTGACGATACCGGCCGCGTCGAGGCCCGCCTCGGCGTACTGCTTCTCGGGGCTGTCCTGCTCCTGGAACGCGTCCGGGAGGCGCATGGTGCGGATCTTGAGGCCGGCGTCGAGGAGGCCGGTGTCCGACGCCATCGTGAGGACATGCGCGCCGAGGCCGCCGATGGCGCCCTCCTCCACCGTCACCACCACCTCGTGCGTGGCGGCGAGCTTGCGGATGAGCGCCGCGTCGAGCGGCTTCGCGAAGCGGAGGTCGGCGACCGTCGTCGACAGGCCCTTGGCATCGAGTTCGTCCGCGGCCTTGAGCGCTTCGCCGAGGCGCGTGCCCAGCGACAGGATGGCGACCTTGCGGCCTTCGCGGACCACCCGGCCCTTGCCGATCTCCAGCCGCTCGGGCGTTTCGGGAAGCGCCACGCCGAGGCCGCTCCCGCGCGGATAGCGGAACGCGATCGGGCCTTCGTCATGGAGCGCCGCCGTGTGCACCATGTGGACGAGTTCCGCCTCGTCGGCGGCGGCCATCACCACCATGTTGGGCAGCGTCGCGAGGTAGGTGACGTCGAACGAGCCAGCGTGCGTACTGCCGTCGGCGCCGACGAGCCCCGCGCGGTCGATGGTGAAGCGCACCGGCAGGTTCTGGATGGCGACGTCGTGCACAACCTGATCGTAGGCGCGCTGCAGGAAGGTCGAGTAGATCGCGCAGAACGGCCGGAAACCCTGCGCGGCGAGCCCCGCCGCAAAGGTGACGGCGTGCTGCTCGGCGATGCCCACGTCGAAGCTGCGGCTCGGAAACTCTTGCGCGAACCTGTCGAGCCCGGTGCCGGACGGCATCGCCGCCGTGATGGCGACGATCTTCTCGTCCCGCCGGCCTTCCGCGATCAGCGCCTTGGCGAACACGCCCGTGTAGCTTGGCGGCCCGGCCTTCGCGGGCGCCATCGCGCCGGTGATGACGTCGAACTTGGTGACGCCGTGATACTTGTCCGCCGAGGCCTCGGCGGGCGCGTAGCCCTTGCCCTTCTTGGTGACGACGTGGATCAGGCACGGGCCTTCCGCCGCGTCGCGCACGTTTTCGAGCACCGGCAGCAGGTGGTCGAGGTTGTGTCCGTCGACCGGCCCCACGTAGTAGAAGCCGAGTTCCTCGAACAGCGTGCCGCCCGTCGCCATGCCGCGCGCATATTCGTCCGCCTTGCGGAGGCCCGATTGCAGCGGGCGCGGCATCTTCTTGGCGAGTCGCCTCGCGAGGTCGCGCAGGCCGAGGAACTCGCGGCTGGAGATGAGCCGCGCGAGATAGGCGGAAAGCCCGCCCACCGGCGGCGCGATCGACATGTCGTTGTCGTTGAGGACGACGATGAGGCGGTTCCCCGCGGCCTCGGCGTTGTTCATCGCCTCGTAGGCCATGCCCGCGGACATGGCGCCGTCGCCGATCACCGAGATCGCCTTGCCCGGCGCGCCCGAGAGCTTGTTCGCCACCGCGAAGCCGAGCGCGGCCGAGATCGAGGTGGAGCTGTGCGCCGCGCCGAACGGGTCGTATTCGCTCTCGCTGCGCCTGGTGAAACCGGAAAGCCCGCCCTCCATCCGCAGGGTGCGGATGCGGTCGCGCC
>JACFNY010000426.1 GCA_019454625.1 Sphingomonadaceae bacterium | reverse complement strand
CATGATGGGCTCGCGGCGCGTCACCACCTACATCGACCGGGGCGAGGAATACCGCGTCATCGTGCAGGCCGAGCCGAAGGACCGGCTGACGACGCGGGACCTCTCCAACGTCTACGTCCGCTCGCGCACGGGCGACGTCATTCCGCTGTCGAACCTCGTGACGCTGCGCAGCTTCGCGGACGCGGGCGAGCTCGGCCACTTCAATAAGCTGCGCGCCATCACGCTCGAAGGCTCGGTGGCGCCCGGCTATTCGCTCGGGCAGGCGCTCGACTGGCTGGAGGCGGAAGCCTCGACGCTGCCCGAAGTCGCGGCCATCGGCTACGACGGCGAAAGCCGCGCCTTCAAGCAGACCGGCGGCGCGATCTGGGGCGTGCTCGGCGTCACCATCCTGCTCGTGTTCCTCGTGCTCGCCGCGCAGTTCGAAAGCTGGGTGCACCCGGGCGTCATCGTGCTCGCCGTGCCGCTCGCTGTCGGCGGCGGGCTGCTCGGCCTCGTCGTGATGGGCCAGTCGCTCAACCTCTACAGCCAGATCGGCATCGTCATGCTCGTCGGCCTCGCCGCCAAGAACGGCATCCTCATCGTCGAGTTCGCGAACCAGCTTCGCGACCAGGGCGTCGCGTTCGACGACGCCATCCGCCGCGCCGCCGTGCGCCGTCTGCGCCCCGTCATCATGACCTCGATCGCCACGGTGGCGGGCGCGGTGCCGCTGATGCTGGCGTCGGGCGCGGGCGCAGCCTCGCGTCAGGCGATCGGCACCGTTGTCGTCTGGGGCGTCAGCCTCGCGACGCTGCTCACGCTGTTCGTCATCCCCGTGTTCTACAGGCGGCTCGCCCGGGGCACCGGCTCCCCGCTCGCCGTGACGCGCAGGCTGGAGGAGGAGCGCGGCACGGCGCCTGCCCCTGCCGAATAAAGCACGGTTGAAACCGGCCGCAGGGCCGCCATATTAGGCGCGAGAGCACAACTGAAGGCCCCCGACCCATGCAGTCCAAAAACCGCTTCTTCGACGATTTCTCGCGCATGGCGACCGGCGCAATGGGTTCGCTCGCCGGTATGGGCCGCGAGATGGAGGCGGGCTTCCGGGCGCGCATGGAGGATTTCGTTGCCGGTCTCGATCTCGTGAAGCGCGAGGAATTCGAGGCCGTGAAGCAGATGGCCGCGAACGCCCGCGCCGAGAACGAGGAGTTGAAGGCGCGAATCGCGAAGCTCGAAGCCGCGGCGGGAACGGCACCTGCCAAACCGGCCCCGGCACGCAAGCCCGCAGCGAAGAAGGCCGCGAAATCAGCGCCCGCCGCCTGATATCCACAGCAATTTCGCGAGGACCGGCGCACAGCGTCTTGCGTGCCGCGGGCGGGCATCGCACCATATCTGGTGCAGGACTGAACTCTGGTGGACAAGGGATTGACCGAACTCGAACTTGAAATGGCCCAGGCCACGGCTGCGCCGCTCGACATGCTCGAGCATTATTTCGGCGCGCACGGCTGGTCCTTCGAACGCGCCAGCGACGAGGAGCTCATCGCCCGCGTCGAGGGCAGCTGGACGACGTACCAGCTGCGCGCGCTCTGGCGCGAGGAAGAGCGCGTCCTCCAGTTCATCGCCATGCCCGACATCCGCGTGCCGGAAAACCGCCGCGCCGCCGTGTGGGAGGTCCTCAGCCTCATCAACGAGCAGCTCTGGCTCGGCCATTTCGAGATGTGGTCGGCGGACGGCACGCTGCTGTTCCGCCACGCCTCGATGCTGGAAGGCGCCGACGAGGACGGCGGCCTGTCGCTCGCGCAGGCCGAAACGCTGGTCGAGGCCGCGGTCGACGAGTGCGAGCGCTACTATCCCGTCTTCCAGTTCATCCTCTGGGCCGGCAAGACCCCGCGCGAGGCGCTCGACGCTGCGCTGATCGACACGGTCG
>JACFNY010000425.1 GCA_019454625.1 Sphingomonadaceae bacterium | reverse complement strand
GAAACGCCGGTTTCGGCGACGTTCGCGAACGGCGAGGGGGATGCGTCCGGCGATGCCGACGCCGAAACGCCCGTTTCCGCTGTCGCCGACAGTGAAGGGAATGCCGATGTGATTGCGCCGCCGCTTGTCCAGACCGTGCAACTGCCCGTGCCTCCCGCGGTCCCGGTGGCCTCCGCCGAGGCGGCAGTCGTTGCTCCGGGCGAGCCGGAGGCTGCGCCGGTCGCGGATACCGCCCGGCCCCTGACGGTCCCCCGCCACGCGGCCCCTGACCCGGCGCCTGCCGACACGCAGGATGCGCCTGCCGGACGCGAGGGGGTGCAGCCCTTGCCGCAAGCCACTGCCGAAACCGCCCCGTCGCCGGCGAACACATCCGGAGCAGCGGTTGCCGCCGCGCCCGCGACGCAGCGCCCGGCGCTGCCGACGCCTCCGTCCGCGCGAGGGGACGAGCTGCGCGCCGCCATCGAGACGGCCGACGAGGCCGCTCCGGCGCTGCGCGCGCTCCTGCACGACCGTGCCGACCCCGAAACGACGACCATTCCCGCGCCGCCGCGCGAGGCCGCATCATCGCAGACGGCGCAGGGCTTGCTCGCCGCGATCCATGACGCTGCGCCCGATGCGCGCGGGCCGCAAGTAGCTCAGGCAGCGCAGGGTTCGGCGCAGGGTCAGGCCGTTGAGGCCGAGGCGCTGCTCGACGATCTCTTCGTCGGCAACGCCGTCGAGGACGAATGGGTCGACCGGCTCGCCGCCGATGTCGAGACGCTGGTGAGCGGCGACCGCCGCGAGGCGCGGCTGCATCTGAAACCGCGCGAGCTCGGCGATCTCTTCATCCGCCTCGAAACGAACGGCAATCAGGCCAGGGTGCATTTCACGGTGGAGACCGCCGCCGCGCAGGGCTTCATCGCCGACGCCGCACCGCGTCTCCAGTCGATGATGGAAAGCCGGGGCGTCCGTTTCGAGGAAGCCTCCGTCGATGTCGGCGGCGGCCGTCAGGATCGCGGCGAGCCGCCGCGCGAGACGCCGTTCGGGCAGCCGCTCGGGGGGCGCCCGCGCAGCGCGGCATCGCAGGCCGAAACCGTTCGTGCCATTGTTCGCCAGACCGCCATCGAGCGATTTGCCTAGGAAAGATCGAAATGAGCGACACTCCCGCCCCCCCCAAGAAGAAGGGCAAGCTCGCCGGCCTGCTCGTTCCCGTCGTCGGTGCCCTCGTCCTGCTGGGCGGCGGCGCGGCGGGCGGCTGGTACGCCACGACGAGCGGCCTCATCGGCGGCGGTCCCGGGCCCAAGGTGGACAAGAACAAGCCGAAGCTCGTGGAGCGCAAGGGTGCCGGGGAAACGCCGACGCAGACCGATGCCGACGGCGACGGCCACTACGAGACGACCTATTTCGAGATGAAGCGCGAGTTCACCGCGAACCTCACCGATCCTAACCGCTACATCCAGGTCGGGATCGGCGTCGCGACGAACTACGACAAGCGCGTGGTCGACGCGGTCGAGAAGAACGAACCGGCGATCCGCAGCGCCGTGCTCGGCGTGCTCGGCGAACAGTCCGCGGACCGCGTCGCCACGGTCGCGGGCAAGGAGGAGCTGCAACGCCGCCTGCGCGCCGCGATCAACAAGACGCTTCAGGACAAGGTCGGCTTCGGCGGCATTTCCCAAGTCTATTTCACCAGCTTCGTCATCCAGTAGGATCGCCATGAGTTCCGAACTCAATCTCAGCAAGGAAGAGATCGAAGCGCTGCAGGCGGGCATCGCCGACGGCAGCATCGCGTCCGGCGCGGGCGTGATGCCCGACGGCGTGATCGCGCCGTGGAGCTTCGACAGCGGCGACGAACGCGAGTTCGGCGATCTCCATGCGCTGCACCTGCTGAACGAACGCCTCGCGCGCGGGATGCGGCAGGTGTTCCAGCCGATG
>JACFNY010000424.1 GCA_019454625.1 Sphingomonadaceae bacterium | reverse complement strand
CGCCGCCCGGTCCGCCGGTGATGGCGACGCTGCTGGCCGAGATCTACGGGCCGGACGCGGCGACGCGGCGCGCGGTGGCGGAAAGGGTGGAGGTCGCGTTCCGCGCGGTTCCCTACATCGTCGACGTCGACAACTCGTACGGCGTCGCCCCGCGCCGGCTGCGCGTCACCGTCTCGAGCGACGATCTCGAATTCTTCGGGGTCGAGGAAGGCGACGTGCTCGACACCGTCGCCATCCTCAACGGCGGCATGACGGTGGGCTACTCGCATCGCGGCGAGGGCCGGCCGCCGGTGCCGATCCGCATCGAGCGGCCGAAGGCCGAGCGCCGACTCGACGAGCGCTTCCTGACGACGCCGATCCCGGCCAACGTGCTGCCGGGCGACCGCGGCGTGGTCGAGCTGGGCGACGTGGTGCGAATAGCCGAGGAGCGCGCCTCGCTGCAACTGTTCCGCCGCAACGGCCGCGCCGCCGAGATGGTGACGGCGGAGCTCGCCGGCGATTTCGAGGCCCCGCTCTACGGCATGCTCGCCGTGCAGGCCGCGCTTGACGCGCAGGACTGGGGCGAGCTGCCGCAGCCCGTCGTCTCGCTCCACGGCCAGCCGCAGGACGAGCGCGTCCCGACGCTGCTGTGGGAGGGCGAGTGGGAGGTGACGTGGGTGACGTTCCGCGACATGGGCGCGGCGTTCATGGTGGCGCTGCTCGGCATCTACATCCTCGTCGTCGCCCAGTTCGGCTCGTTCAGGGTGCCGCTCGTCATCCTGACGCCGATCCCGCTGACCTTCATCGGCATCCTCGGCGGCCATTGGCTGTTCTCCGCCCCGTTCTCGGCGACCTCGATGATCGGCTTCATCGCGCTCGCCGGCATCATCGTGCGCAACTCGATCCTGCTGGTCGATTTCATCCGCCATGCCGATCCGGCCGGCCGGAGCCTCACGGAAATCCTGATCGAGGCCGGCTCGATCCGCTTCAAGCCGATCCTGCTCACCGCGCTCGCGGCGATGATCGGCGCCGGCGTCATCCTCGCCGACCCGATCTTCCAGGGGCTGGCGATCTCGCTGCTGTTCGGCCTCGCCTCGTCGACGCTGCTGACGGTGCTGGTCATCCCGGCGATCTACCGCGTGCTGCGCACGTGAGCGCACGCGCCTGGCCCCGGGGGCTTGGCGAAACCCTCCCGTTACGGTTAAGTGGAAGGTGTCTCCTTTGGAGGAAAGGGGGCGGGAGGAACGCAATTGGCTGTCGACATACTGATCGCCGAGGACGAACCGAGCATTCTCGAGGCGCTGACCTTCGTGCTGCGCCGCGCGGGATGGACGGTTCACACCGTCACCGACGGGGAAGCGGTGATGAACGCCGTGCGCCGCGACCGGCCGCGCGTGCTGGTGCTCGACGTCATGATGCCCAAGCGCTCCGGTTTCGAGGTGCTGAAGCAGATCCGCGGCAACGAGGCGACGGCCGCGCTGCCCGTCCTGGTGCTGACCGCCAAGGGGCAGCAGCAGGACCGGCGCATCGCCGGCGAGCTCGGCGCCAGCAGCTTCGTCACCAAGCCCTATTCCAACGCCGACGTCATCGAGGCGGTGCGCGCCCTGCTTCGCGAGCCGGCCACGCCGGCGCGGCCGTAGGAAAGGGGCGTCGATGACACGCTCGCGCGCCACCTCTCCCGCCGCCGGCCGTCCGAGCCGGCCATGACCCGCCGCAAGCTCGTCGCCGCCGCGCTGTTCTTCGCCGTGTTCGGCGCGCTCGCCTACCTGCCGCCGCTCGTCACTCTTTTCCGCTACGACCGGCGCGTGTTCGGCGTGCCGGTCGAGACCGTCTACGTCTTCGCGTTGTGGTTCGTCCTCGTCGTCGGCGCGCGCTGGTTCAGCCGCGCGCTGCCCGACGACCGCCCGCCGGAGGAGACGCCACGGCGCAGGCAGCCGGGGGTC
>JACFNY010000423.1 GCA_019454625.1 Sphingomonadaceae bacterium | reverse complement strand
GAGCGTCCGCGCGTCGCCGCGCCCGCGCGTCAGCCGCTGGCCGCCATCGCGCCCGCCGCCGTCCTTGCCGCCCGCATCGCTCACGCCGCGCCGCCCCCTCTCAGCCGCGCGATGTTCGCCGCATAGGCGTCCGGCCCGCCGCGGAAGGTCGCCGTACCCGCCACGAGCACGTCCGCGCCCGCCGCGATGGCGCGCGGTGCGGTCGCCGTGTCGATGCCGCCGTCCACCTCGAGGTCGATGGTCTTGCCGGTCGCGTCGATCAGCTTCCGGATCGCCTCGATCTTGCGGAGCTGGCTGTCGATG
Organism: Sphingomonadaceae bacterium; assembly: GCA_019454625.1. GTDB lineage: Bacteria > Pseudomonadota > Alphaproteobacteria > Sphingomonadales > Sphingomonadaceae > Sphingosinicella. The sequence continues at coordinate 1,623 of JACFNY010000423.1, read as the reverse complement.
AACGACTGTCCGCCGAAGCCAGGATTGACGCTCATCACCAGCACGAGGTCGAGGTCCTCGATCACGTAGTCGAGCACGTCGAGCGGCGTCGCCGGGTTGAGCACCACGCCCGCCTTCTTGCCGAGCGCGCGGATGGTCTGGACCGTGCGGTGCAGGTGCGGCCCCGATTCGGGGTGCACGGAAAGAATGTCCGCGCCCGCCGCGGCGAAAGCCTCGAGATACGGGTCCACCGGCGCGATCATCAGGTGCACGTCGAACGGTTTCGCCGTGTGCGGGCGCAGCGCCTTCACGACGCCTGGCCCGATGGTGATGTTGGGCACGAAATGCCCGTCCATCACGTCGACATGGATATAGTCCGCGCCCGCCGCGTCGATGCGCCGGACCTCGGCGCCGAGGTCGGCGAAATCGGCGGAGAGGATGGAGGGCGCGATACGGACGGGCTGCTGCATGTGACCGGCTTTAACATCCCGCGCCGGGAGGTCAAATTCGCGGCCTAGTCCCTCGCGATGCGCGCCATGAAAAACCCGTCGAGGCCCCCGTCTGCGGCAAGCTGACCGGGTAGCGTCCGCACGAAACCCTCGGGATTCGGTATGAGTCCGGCGGGCAGTTCACCCGCCTCGACCGGAACCGCGCGCGCCCACGGCGTCCGCGACAGGAACGCCGCGATCTGCGACTCGCCCTCATCGCGTTCGAGCGAGCAGACGCAGTAGAGCATCCGGCCGCCCGGCTTCAGCATGGCGAACGCATGGTCCATCAGCGCCGCCTGCATCCGCACGAGTTCGCCGATCTGCCGCGCCGACTTGAGGTGCAGGACGTCCGGGTGCCGCCGGAAGATTCCGGTGCCCGAGCACGGCGCATCGAGCAGCACCGCGTCGAGCGGGGCGGGCGGCTTCCATTTCATCGCGTCGCCCGCGATCACCTCCGCCGACAGGCCCGTCCGCGCGAGGTTTTCACGCACGCGGGCGATGCGGTTTTCCGAGATGTCGAGCGCCGTCACGCGCGCACCCGCGGCGGCGAGTTGCAACGTCTTGCCGCCCGGCGCGGCGCAGAGGTCGGCAACCGATTCGCCCGGCTTCGGCGCAAGCAGCCGTGCCGGCAGCGACGCCGCGAGGTCCTGCACCCACCACGCGCCCTCTTCGAAACCGGGCAGCGTCTCGATGCGCCCATGCCGCGCCAGCCGCACATGGCCGGGCATCAGCGACGTACCACTCAGCCGCTCCGCCCACGCCGCCGTCTCGCCCACATCGCGGAGCGTCAGGTCGAGCGGCGGCTCTGCGCCGAGCCCCGCGGCGGCTGCCGCGATCACGTCCTCGCCCCATGCCTGCCAGCGCAGCGTCCAGAGTGCGGGCAAGGTCGGCGGGGACGGCAGCGACGCGCCCTGTTTCAGTAGCGTCGAAAGCACGCCGTGCGCGAGCCTGCGCGGCCCGCCTTCCAGCAGCGGTAGCGCCGTCGCGATCACCGCGTGCGGCGGCGTTTCGAGGAGGATCGTCTGCACCAGCGCCATGCGCAATACCATGCGCGCACGGGCATCGTCCGGCAGGGGCTTGCGGGTCGCGCCGTCGATCAGCGCGTCGAGATCGGGAAGGTGCCTGAGCACACCCGAAACGATGGCGCGCGCGAGGC
>JACFNY010000422.1 GCA_019454625.1 Sphingomonadaceae bacterium | reverse complement strand
GGGGGCTTCGCCGACGAGCATCAGCGGTGCTTCAGCGTTGCCGTCGCCGAACACGGTCTGCTTGGCCGTGAACTTCAGGTTGCAGCCGGTGAAGCCGTCGACGATCTCGCGCAGTTCGCCGAGCGTGGCAGCCTGGCGGGCGAGCTCGCGCGCCTTGGCTGCCTGCGCCTCGTCGGGCACGGCCAGCGACGGCGCCGCCGCTGCGGGCGCGGGCGTTGCGGGAGCAAGGAGCATGCGCTTGCGCGCCTGCGCGTCCTGCCCTCCGATACCTTGCCCACCCGCGCCCTGCCCATCCACGCTTTGCCCATCCACGCTTCGCCCACCCGCGCCTTTGCCCGCGTTTATGCGCTGGGCCTGCGCCGTTTCGGCGAAGCGGTCGAACGGCTGCTCGCCCAGCGCCTCGTCGACGCCCGCCTCGGCATAGAAGCGCAGCAGGTCGGCGAGGTCGGGGGCGGCAGGTTTCGGGTCGGCGCTCGGCATGGCGCATTGTCGCGCGCCGGGCAGGTGGGGGTAAGCGATTTGACGCAATAAAATTGACGTTTACGTCAAGGTAATTTAACATGAAAAGCGAAAGGTGCGGCAATCCGACCCGCCCTATCGTCGCGCGAGCGTACGAGGACGGTTTCGCGCCGGGAAACGATGCGCTAAGAGCGCAGGGGGCTTGAGTGCCGACGGGCTGACGCGGAGGATGATTTTCGATGAGCGACACTGAACGCGAGAGCATGGAGTTCGACGTTGTGATCGTGGGAGCGGGGCCGGCCGGCCTTGCCGCCGCCATCCGTCTGAAGCAGCTCAATCCCGATCTTTCGGTCGTCGTGCTCGAAAAGGGCTCGGAGGTCGGCGCCCACATCCTGTCGGGCGCGGTGGTCGACCCCATCGGCATCGACCGGCTGCTGCCGGGCTGGCGCGACGAGGCCGACCATCCGTTCAAGACCCCGGTCACGGCCGATCACTTCCTGATCCTCGGGCCCGCCGGCTCGATCCGGCTGCCGAACTTCCTGATGCCGCCGCTGATGAACAATCACGGCAACTACATCGTCTCGCTCGGCAATGTCTGCCGCTGGCTCGCCGGCCATGCCGAGGCGCTCGGCGTCGAGATTTATCCTGGCTTCGCCGCCGTGGAGGTCCTCTATAACGACGAGGGCGCGGCGATCGGCGTCGCCACCGGCGACATGGGGATCGAGCGCGACGGTTCGCGCGGACCGAACTATGCGCCGGGCATGGAGCTTCTCGGCAAGTACGTGCTGATCGGCGAGGGCGTGCGCGGCTCGCTCGCCAAGCAGTTGATCGCGAAGTTCGGCCTGTCCGAAGGCCGCGAACCGCAGAAATTCGGCATCGGGCTGAAGGAACTTTGGCAGGTCAAGCCGGAGAATCACAAGCCGGGCCTCGTCCAGCACTCGTTCGGCTGGCCGCTGGGCTCGTCGACCGGCGGCGGCTCGTTCCTCTATCATCTTGAAGACAACCAGGTCGCGGTCGGCTTCGTCGTCCACCTGAACTACAGGAACCCCCATCTCTCGCCCTTCGGCGAGTTCCAGCGGTTCAAGACCCATCCCCTCATCCGTCCCGTGCTCGCCGGCGGTCGGCGCCTCTCCTACGGCGCGCGCGCCATCACCGAGGGCGGCTTCCAGTCGGTGCCGAAGCTGACCTTCCCGGGCGGGGCGCTCATCGGCTGCTCGGCCGGCCTCGTCAACGTGCCGCGCATCAAGGGTTCGCACAACGCGGTGCTGTCGGGCATGCAGGCGGCCGAGCATGTCGCCGAGGCTATTCGCTCCGGGCGCGCCCATGACGAGATCGCCGGCTACGAGGCGGGCTGGCGCGCCAGCGACATCGGCAACGATCTGAAGAAGGTGCGCAACGTCAAGCCGCTGTGGACCAGGTTCGGCCTGTGGCTCGGCGTCGGCCTCGGCGGGCTCGACATGTGGCTGAACACC
>JACFNY010000421.1 GCA_019454625.1 Sphingomonadaceae bacterium | reverse complement strand
AAAGCTACGGCAAGAAGCTCTCGCAGTCGCTCCGCACGCAGCTCGTGGATGCCCGCTCGGCAGCGCGCTGCGGCTGATCCCCGCATTACGCCGGAGCGCTTCCGCGCGGCGGTCGCGGCGCTTGCGCCCGATCTCGGCGGCCGGGTCGCGCTCGCGGTCTCCGGCGGGCCGGACAGTCTCGCTCTGTTGCTCCTCGCGCACCGCGCCGGGTTCGACGTCGCCGCGCTCACCGTCGATCACGGGCTGAGGCCAGAGGCGGCGGCTGAGGCGCGCCATGTCGCCGCCATCGCTGCGGGGCTCGGCGTGCCGCAGGTCACGCTCGCCGTCGATGTCCCGCGCACCGCGAGCGTGCAGGCGGCGGCGCGCGCCGCGCGCTATGCGGCGATGGCGGACTGGTGCGATTTTCATGGAGTCCGCTGGTTGATGACCGCACATCACGCCGACGATCAGGCCGAAACGCTGCTGATGCGCCTGTCGCGCGGCAGCGGCCTCGGCGGCATGGCGGGAATCCGCGCCCGGCGCGCCGTCGAGGGCCACGCCGTCACGCTGCTGCGCCCGCTGCTCGGCGCGCGCAAGGGCGATCTCGCCGCGCTGGTGGCGGAGGCGGGGCTCTCCGCCGTCGACGACCCGAGCAACCGCAGCGACGCCTACGACCGCACCGCCGTGCGCGCGCTGCTCGCGGGCGGCGGCATCGACGCGGCGGGTGCGGCCGCCACCGCCGCGCATCTCGCGGAGGCGGAAGCCGCGCTCGCGTGGGTGGCGGAGGAGGCATGGGCGGGGCGCGCGAGCGTTTCCGGCGAAGCGGTCACGCTCGACGCGCGCGGGCTCCCCGCCGAGCTTGTCCGCCGCCTTGCGCTCCGCGCTTTCCGGCAGGTTTCGGGCGCGGAACCGGAAGGCCCGGCGCTCCGGCGCCTGCTCGCGGACCTCGCCGCCGGGCACGGCGGCACGCTCGGCGGCGTGCTCGCGGAGGGCGGGGCGGTCTGGCGCTTCCGGCCTGAGCCGCCTCGCCGTGCGGCAAAAATGCGCGCATCCACCGGATAGGCCCGGAATAGCGGTTGTCGTTAACGCCTGCGTGCCTATCTTAGAGCGAACACTTTTCGGAAGATTGCTGACCCGATGGACGAGAACAAGAGACGACCGACCGGACCCTGGGGCAAGAGCCTCGCCATGTGGGCGGTCATCCTGCTCGCGGTCGTCGTGCTCGTTTCGGTCTACAACGCGCCGCAGTCGCAGGGCGCGGTGCAGCAGATCGCCTATTCGGAGTTCATCACCAAGGTGAACGAGGGCGCCGTCCGCGACGTCGAGATCCGCGGCCAGGACATCGCCGGGCACCTTTCGAACGGCGAGGTGTTCACCACCTATTCGCCGGGCGATCCCGGCCTCGTCGAGCGCCTCGAAGCCTCGGGCGTCAAGTTCAAGGCGCAGCCGGAGGAGAGCCGCTCGCTGCTCGCCGCCATCCTCATCAACATCCTGCCGTTCCTCCTCATCCTCGGCATCTGGATCTTCGTGATGCAGCGGATGCAGAACGGCGCGGGCAAGGGCGCGATGGGCTTCGGCAAGAGCCGCGCCAAGCTGCTCACCGAAAAGCAGGGCCGCGTCACCTTCGACGACGTGGCGGGCATCGACGAGGCGCGCGAGGAGCTCGAGGAGATCGTCGATTTCCTGAAGGACCCGGGCCGCTTCTCGCGTCTCGGCGGCAAGATCCCGAAGGGCGCGCTGCTCGTGGGCAGCCCCGGCACCGGCAAGACGCTGCTCGCGCGCGCCATCGCGGGCGAGGCGAACGTGCCGTTCTTCACCATTTCGGGCTCGGATTTCGTCGAGATGTTCGTCGGTGTTGGTGCGTCTCGTGTGCGCGACATGTTCGAGCAGGCGAAGAAGTCCGCGCCCTGCATCATCTTCATCGACGAGATCGACGCGGTCGGCCGCCAGCGCGGCGCCG
>JACFNY010000420.1 GCA_019454625.1 Sphingomonadaceae bacterium | reverse complement strand
GAGCAGGCTGAGGCCGCGCTTTTCCGCCGCGGCGCGCAGGTCCGCCTCGAGGCTGGCGAAGCGCGCCGGGTTGCCGTGCTCGTCCGACAGGAAGACCTGGAAGCTGTTGGGGTCGAGCTCCTTCGCGCTCGCGAGCGCGGCGCTCGCGCGCTGGAACAGCTCGTCCGCGCTCGTCACCTCCTCGTCGCTCGCCGCGATGCCGATGCGGCACGACAGGTGGATGACGCGCCCGCCGACGATGAACGGCTTCTCGAAGCCCTTGCCGATGCGCTGGCTGAAGAACACGGCCTGATTGAGCGTGACCGGTCCCGCGAAGGCGACCGCGAACTCGGCGCCGCCGAGGCGGGCGGGAAGCTCGCTTTCGGCGGTCTGGTCATTGAGCAGGCGGCGCAGGCGGCGGCCCACGGCCTGAAGCAGCGAATCCGCCACCGCGCGGCCGTAGGCGGCGTTCACCTGATCGAAGCGGCTGATCGCGAACATCACGACGATGCACGCGGGCTTGTGCCCGGCGCGGGTGTTCAGCTTCTCGTCCACCCACGCGCGGGCGTGGCGCAGGTTGGCAAGGCCGGTCAGCGTGTCGAAATGCGCGGAAAGCCGCCGCTCGATGAGCGTCGAGTCGAGGTCCTCGACGGTCGCGGTGAGCCCGAGAACGCTGCCCCCGGCATCGCGCATGGGCCGCATGTGGTGGACATAGGTGTGCGGGCGCCCGTCGATGACGAGCCGGTGCTCGACCTCACCGGGAACGCCCGCCTGCCAGATGCGGCGGACGGCGCGGCGCGCCTGCGCCCGCGCACGGCGGTCCAGCCGCAGGAAGGCGTCGTCGAGCGAAAGCCGGTCGGTGTGCGGCGGATCGCCGATGAGCACCGCAAGCGCCGGGCTGATGCGGACGAAATCGTCGCCCTCGCTCCACTCCCAGCGCGCCGTGCCGCCGATCGACGCCTGCGCCGAGGCCACCGCCGCCTCCGCGCTCGTCTTCTGCATCCGGCGGATCGAGCGCTCGACGAAGCGCAGCGACTGGCCGAGCTCGGCCGCGCCGAACGGGCTGATCAGGTAGTGCGTCGCCCCGGCCGTGTAGACGTCGCCGAGCGCGGCCGCGTCGCTGCGCGACAGGAGCACCAGAAGGCCGCCACGGCGCTCCTGCACCGCCTGCGAAAGCTGCTCGACCTGCTGCAAGCCCCGTTGCAGCGCGCCGCGCGCGTCGACGATGGCGATGAGCGCTTCGGACGCGGCATAACGACGGGCGGCATCGTCAGGCCGCTGACTGACGATGACCGGACGTCCTGTCGCCTCAATGGCATCCTGCGCTTCGCGCCGGTAGCGGAATGAGGCGAGAAAGACGGGCGCTGAAAGCGATGAGCCGTGCATTTCACCTCGTATGGAGACAGCAGCGCCTGTAACACTATCACGATGCCCTGCAAAGGCCAGCGTCGCGCATGGCCGGGCCCATTCGCATCGACGGCAAACCTTGCCCCCCGCCCCCGCCGCGACTAATTCTGCAAGACGATGCAGGACGTGATCGCAAGGACGGCACAGCAAGGCCCGCTCATCGACCCCTTCGGCCGGGCGGTGACCTACCTGCGCGTCTCGGTGACGGACCGCTGCGATTTCCGCTGCACCTACTGCATGGCGGAAACCATGCAGTTCCTGCCGAGATCCGAAGTGCTGAGCCTCGAGGAGATCGACCGCATCGCGTCGACCTTCATCCGGCGCGGCGTCAACAAGGTGCGACTGACGGGCGGCGAGCCGCTGGTGCGGCGCGGCATCGTCGGCCTCATCGACTCGCTCTCGCGCCATCTGGGGCGCGGCCTCGACGAGCTGACGCTCACCACCAACGGCAACCTGCTCGCCAGGCACGCCGAGGCGCTCGCCGCGGCGGGCGTGCGCCGCGTCAACGTCAGCCTCGACACGCTCGACCCGGACCGGTTCCGGGGCATCACGCGCT
>JACFNY010000419.1 GCA_019454625.1 Sphingomonadaceae bacterium | reverse complement strand
AAGGATGATGTTGGAGCGCGCGACGCGCGAATGCGCGACGTCGCCGCAGATCGCAACGGTCAGCCCGGCGATCGTCCCGCGGGCGCGGCGGATGGTCAGCGCGTCGAGCAGCGCCTGCGTCGGGTGCTCATGCGCGCCGTCGCCGGCATTGATCACCGCGCAACCGACCTTCTGCGCCAGCAGCGCCGCCGCCCCGGCCGAGGAATGGCGGATGACGAGGATGTCCGGGCGCATGGCGTTCAGCGTCATCGCCGTGTCGATCAGCGTCTCGCCCTTCTTCACGGAGGACGAGGCGACCGCCATGTTCATCACGTCGGCGCCGAGCCTTTTTCCCGCCAGCTCGAACGACGACTGCGTGCGGGTCGACGCCTCGTAGAACAGGTTGATCTGGGTACGGCCGCGCAAGGTGGAGGATTTCTTCTCCTTCTGGCGCGAAAGGGCGACGGCGGCGTCGGCCCGGTCGAGCAGAAGCTCGATGTCGAGCGGCGACAGGCCGTTGATGCCGAGGAGGTGTCGGTGCGGATAAAGCGGGAAGGGCGCGCGCGCTGTCATGGTAAAGCCGTGCTATAGGCATGCGCCGCCCGCCGGGCAAGCCGCTTTCGGCCGGACGGGCGCGATTTCCACGGGCGCGATCCCCAGCGGTGAATTTCCTCGCACTTGGCCGTCATTTGCCTGTAACTGGACCCGAGCTCCCGAATCGACCGGCCTGACGGAGGCGCTGAAGGTGACGCATCAGGTATTGAACCAAAGCCCGCCTTTGACCGGATCGAGTGCCTGGCGCGCCGATCCGCTGCTGGTGCAGCTTGCGGAAGGCTGGCCGGAGCCGGTGCGCCGCGACCTGGAGCAGGTCGGCCGCTACGTGCGCTCGTCGGAAGCGCAGGAGCTGGCGCGGCTGGCCAATGTCGAGACGCCGAAGCTCAGGACCCACGACCGTCAGGGCAACCGCATCGACATGGTCGAGTTCCATCCGGCCTATCACGCGCTGATGCGCCGCTCGATCGCTCTCGGGCTGCATTCGTCGATCTGGGAGGACGGCCGCGACGAGGCCGGGCGCCGCCACCAGGTCCGCGCCGCCCGCTTCTTCCTGACCGCGCAGCTCGAATGCGGGCATCTGTGCCCGATCACCATGACCAGCGCCTCGCTGGCGGCGCTGATGGCGAGCCCGCAGCTCTTCCGCGACCTGGCCCCGCGCGTGCTGACCCGCAAGTACGACCAGTCGCAGAAGCCGATGGCGCAGAAGGCGGGCCTGACCTTCGGCATGGGCATGACCGAGAAGCAGGGCGGCACCGATCTGCGCGCCAACACCTCGCGCGCCGTGCGCGCCGGCAACCGCTTCCACAGCCTGACCGGCCACAAATGGTTCATGTCGGCGCCGATGTCCGACGCCTTCCTGATGCTGGCGCAGGCCGAGGCGGGGCTGACCTGCTTCCTGGTGCCGCGCCTGCGCGAGGACGGCGGCCATAACGGCCTCGAACTCCAGCGCCTCAAGGACAAGCTCGGCAACCGCTCCAACGCCTCCTCGGAGGTCGAGTTCGACGGCGCGCTGGCCGAGATGGTCGGCGAGCCGGGCAAGGGCGTCAGGACCATCATGGACATGGTGACGCTGACGCGGCTCGACTGCGCGCTGGCCAGCGCCGGCCTGATGCGCGCTGCGTTGTCCGAGGCCGTCCACCACACCCGCCACCGCAAGGCGTTCGGCGTGGCGCTCGCCGACCAGCCGCTGATGCAGCGGGTGCTGGCCGACATGGCGCTCGACGTCGCCGCCGCGACCGCGCTGTCGATGCGGCTCGCCCGCTCGTTCGACGAGGCGGCGCGCAATTCCGGCGAGGCGGCCTTCGCCCGCGCCATGACGCCGGTGGTGAAGTACTGGGTGTGCAAGATCGCGCCGCCGCTCGCCTACGAGGCGATGGAGTGCCTCGGCGGCAACGGTTATATCGAGGAGG
>JACFNY010000008.1 GCA_019454625.1 Sphingomonadaceae bacterium | reverse complement strand
TCGGCGTGGTGCTTGCCGGTCCGGCGATGGCGCAGAACAGCGACCGCGACGGCATCCGGCCGCAGCGGGAACGCGGAATGCAGGTCAATCGCGAGGCACCGCGCGTGCCCGAGGCGAGGCCGCCGCGGGTTGCTCCGCCGGAGCGCGGACAGGTGCGCCGGATCGAGACGCCGGAACCCCGCACGCCCCGCGCGGAAACGCAGCGGCAGGCGGATGCCGTGCAGCAGCGCATGAACGGCGTGATCGGGCGGGACAGCACGCGCGGCGGCGACACCAACCGCGATCGCGGCCGCGACTGGAACAATCGCGATCGCGACGGACGCGACGGCGACCGCCGCGACTGGGACAGGAGCCGCGACCGGAACGACAACCGCAACTGGGACGGCAACCGGGATCGGGATCGCAAGGATTGGCGCGACCGAGACAAGGATCGGGACCGCGATCGCGACCGTTGGCGGGACAATGACCGCTACAAGGATCGCGACCGCTGGCGCGACCAGAACCGCCGTCCCATCGTGATCGTGCGGCCGAGCCCCACCTATCGCTACCGGCCCTATTGGTGGGGGCAGAGCTACTTCTCGTTCGATAACCGCTACTACGGGCACTACGACTACGACTCGTGGTACCGGCCCGGTTACGGGTTCTACGGCGCGCAGTACGGCAGCGGCTGGGCAGTGCTCGACCCGTGGCTGCGGCAGGACCCGGCGGCCAAGCACTGGGTGATGTGGAACTTCGACCGGAACCGCAACGGCCAGCTTTCAAAGGACGAGGCGAGACGCGCCAACCGCGAGTTCGCACGGCTGGCGGATCGCAACCGCGACGGCCACCTCAGCGACGGCGAGATCCGGTTCGGCGTCGAGGAGCTGCGCGACGAGTACCGGTACAGCTTCAACTACTAGGGTAGGCGATCGAGACGACCTCCAGCTCCTGAACGCCGCCCGGCAGGCGGACGCTCCTGAGGTCTCCGATCGCCGCGCCCTTCAGCGCGGCGGCGAGCGGCGCGCGCCATGAGATATGGCCGCGCGCCGTATCCGTCTCGTCCTCGCCCACAATCGTGATGGTGCGCTGCCGGTCGTCCTCGTCGGCGACGGTGACGGTGGCGCCGAAGAATACGCGGGACTTGTCGGGCTGCTTCGCCGGGTCGATGACGCGGGCGTTCTTCAGCCGCTTCGACAGGCGCGTCAGTTCGCGGTCGATCTCCCGCAGCCGCTTGCGGCCGTAGAGATAGTCGCCGTTCTCGGAACGGTCGCCGTTCCCCGCTGCCCACGAGACGATCTCGACGATCTTCGGCCGTTCGACCTCGAAGAGCGCGCGGTGCGCTTCGACGAGCGCCTTCATCCCTGCGGGCGTGATGTAGTTCGGTGTGTCGGCCATCGTCTCAACCGGGACGGTTCTTGCCGATCCACGCCGACAGCGTGTTGGTGGACGGCTGGCCCGCACGCGACGGATTGAGCCGGTCGTAGACCACCGCATTTTCCAGCACGGCGCGCACATAGCCCCGCGTTTCCGAGAAGGGGATGTTCTCGATCCAGCGCACGGCATCCACCTGCGGCAGACGCGGATCGCCGTTCGCCGCGATCCACTTGCGCACGTTGCCCGCGCCCGCGTTGTAGGAGGCGACGGCGAGCATGTGGTTGCCGCCCCACTGGTCGACGAGGTTCAGATAATAGGTCGATCCGAGCTGGATGTTGTAGCCCGGGTCTCCGGTCAGCGCCTCGGGGCGATAGGCCGTGCCCATCTTGCCCGCCGTCTCGCGCGCCGTGCCCGGCATCAGCTGCATCAGGCCGCGTGCGCCGGCGCGGCTGACGGCGGTGGGATCGAAGCGGCTTTCCTGGCGCGTGATCGCGTGGATCATCGTCCAGTTGTTCGTCAGCACGCCCCCCACGGGGACCTGCGGGTAGGCGAAGCGCATGATGGCGGGTGGGCCTTCGGCAAGCTCGCCGCGGCTTGCGATCAGCGCATAGTCCGCGCGGCCGAGTTGCTGCGACAGTTCGCTGACGAGGAACTCGCGGGCGGTGGTGATCGCACCGTCGGCAAGCGTTTTCAGGAACAGCGTCTGCTTCGCCCGGTCGCCGGCCATGCCGAGCAGCCGGGCGGCTTCGACGCGGTCGTCCGCCGCGAACGCCTGTCGCTCGGACGCCGGAACGACAGGATCGGCATTCGCGGGAATCGTCAGCGGGCGGCCGAGCCGCTCCGCCGCGAGCTGGCCGTAGAAGGTGAGCGGAAAGCGCGCTGCCGTCTCGAGGTTGCGGTTGGCGTCGATGGTGAGCCCGGCCGCTTCCGCCGCGCGGGCCGCCCAATAGTGGCCGCGCGAGCGCGTGCCCGCGAACTGCGCCGACGCGGCGAAATTCTCGAAGTGGCGGACGGCTTCGCGCGCCCGGTTCAGGTTGTGGAGCGCCGTCCACCCCGCGAGCCATTCTAGGCTCGTGAACGTGTCGCGTTCGGCGGCGTTGTAGCTGGTCAGAGGACGGTCGAACGCGAAGCCGCCGTGATTGTGGGCGATCTCGAAGGCGAGACTGTGCTGGTTGTCGTTCACCGCACCACGCGCGGCCGCCAGCACCTCGGTCATCCACGCGTTGCGGTCTCCTGCGCTGCCGGGCGTGATCTCGGCGCGCGCGAGGAGCTGACGCGCCGCTAGGCTGTTGCCGCTGGCGCGCAGGAAGGCGCTGCGGTCCGCGACGAGGCCGGGGTCGTTCTCGGAGCCGGGCGCGATCTTGCCGAGCGCGAGATTGGCGTCCACCGCTGCCGGAGCGGCTGCCGCGCCCTTCGCCGCTGCCGCCCGCTGGAGCGCGATGCGGGCTTCGGCCAGCGTGCGGTCATTCCCCGACAGGAAGGTCAGCATCCGCGTGGCGGTCGCGAGGTCGCGCTGCCAGAGCAGGCGGTCCATGCGGAACACGTGGTCGTCGCGGCTGAGGATGCCGCCGAATGCCGCGAGGAACTGGTTTTCGAGCGCAGGGCCGATACCGCCCATGCGCCATGCCTGCTTCGCCTCCGTGTTGGCGGCGTTGGTCATGCCCGCCGCCATCAGCGCTTCGGCATGGCGGAAGCGGCCGATGCCCGAAAGCGGCGGCAGCGCGCGGAAGAAGGCGAGCCGCGCCGCCATCGGCGTCGTATCGTTGATCGCTCCTTCGGCGCGGCGGCGCAGGTCGTCCGCGCCCGGCCAGTCCGCGTTGCCGCGCAGGAACTCGGAGAACTCGGAGAACGTGGCCGCGTATTCGGGTCGCCGCAACCGGTCCCACATCAGCAGCTTCTGCGCGGTCGGCGAACCGGCGACGCCCATCGCGGAGACAGGCGGGAACGCATTGCGCGCCTGTGCTTCCAGCCCGGCTTTCAGCGCGTCCGCATCAGCGCGCGACTGGGCAGCGGCAGGCGGCACAGCAAGCGCGGCCGCCGAAAGAAGGGCAAATCGCAGGAGAACGCTGGTAACACTGGACACGGACTTTCTGAGCCTCCTATGACGCCACAAACAGCCGACCGCCGCCGGCGCGTGCAAAGGTGCAGCAGCGGCGCGCGGGGAGGCAACGGACGAGAGTAGCATGACAGCGAGATTTTACGGTTCCATTCCGGCACTTGTCACCCCGTTCCGCGACGGGGCGGTGGATTTTGCGACCTTCGAGGCGTTCGTGGACTGGCAGATCGCCGAAGGCAGCACCGGTCTCGTGCCGTGCGGCACCACCGGCGAATCGGCAACGATGACGATCGACGAGCACAATGCCGTGATCGCCGCCTGCATCAAGGCCGCGAACGGCTGCGTGCCGGTGATCGCGGGCTGCGGCTCCAACGACACGGCCTGCGCGGTTTCGCATGTCCGTCACGCCGAGAAAGCGGGGGCGGATGCGGCGCTCGTCGTCAGCCCCTACTACAACAAGCCCAATCAGGAAGGGCTCTATCAGCACTTCAAGACGGTCGCCGAGGCGACCGGCCTGCCGATCATCCTCTACAACATCCCCGGGCGCAGCGTCGTCGACATCGCGCCCGCGACGATGAAGCGGCTTTCCGAGATTCCGAACATCGTCGGCGTGAAGGATGCGACCGGCGTGCTCCAGCGTATTTCGGAGCAGCGCCTGTCCTGCGGCGCGGACTTCATCCAGCTTTCTGGCAACGACGACATGACGCTCGGCATCATGGCCTCGGGCGGACACGGCTGCATTTCCGTGACCGCGAACGTCGCGCCGCGCCTCTGCGCCGATTTCCAGACGGCCTGCCTCGAAAAGCGCTGGGACGATGCGCTTGCGCTTCAGGACCGTCTCTATCCGCTCCACGCGGGGTTGTTTTCGGATGCGAGCCCCGGGCCTGCGAAATATGCACTGTCGAAGCTCGGCAAGCTGCGGGAAGAGCTGCGCCTGCCGATGGTTCCGGCCGGAGAGGCCGCACGGCGCATTGTGGATGCTGCGATGGCCCATGCCGGGATCGCCTGATGGTGCGCCCGCAACGGGCAGGCAGCTTCAGCAAGGTCAAGACCGTCGCTGAAAACCGCAAGGCCCGCTACGAATATGCGATCGAGGACGTCTTCGAGGCGGGGATCGCGCTCACCGGCACCGAGGTGAAGTCGCTGCGCTTCGGCGAGGGCACGATCGCGGAGTCCTATGCCGAAGTGAACGGCGACGAGGTGTGGCTGATCAACGCCAACATCCCCGAATTCAGCCACGGCAACCGCTTCAATCACGAGCCGCGGCGGCCCCGCAAGCTGTTGCTTCACAGCCGCGAAATCGCCCGGCTGCACGGTGCCGTTGCCCGGCAAGGGATGACATTGGTGCCGCTCTCCATATATTTCAACGAACGGGGTCGTGCGAAGGTCGAACTGGCGCTCGCCAGAGGCAAGAAGCTGCACGACAAGCGGGCGACCGAGCGCGACCGGGACTGGAAGCGCGAGCAGGCGCGTATCCTCAGGGATCGCGGTTAGGGTTTTTCGATGCGGCTCATCAAATGGCTGAAGGAAAAGCGCCCCTCGCGCGAGGCGATGCTGGAAAACCGCTGGATGCGGCCCTTCGCCAACACCATCGGCAATCCCGTCATCTGGCACTTCAATCGCAAGTCGGTGGCGCGCGGCGTCGCGCTCGGCATGTTCTTCGGGCTCTCGATTCCCTTCGCGCAGGCCCCGGCGGCAGCGCTGTTCGCGGTGCCGTGCCGTGCGAACCTTCCGATCGCGGCGTTCGTCACCTTCATCTCGAACCCCGTTACGACGCCGTTCATCTATCTGGCCGCCTACGAGATCGGGCGCTGGATGCTGCGTATGCAGGACGGCGGCCTCGTCAACATGACCGCCGACCACTGGTTCGAGGAACTGACCGTGGTGCTCACGAACGCGCCGCTGCCCGTGGCGCTCGGCCTGTTCACCATCGCGACGCTGGGCGCGGTGATCGGTTATCTCGGCATCCACGGCATATGGCGGCTCTGGATCCATCAGCGGATGGAAGCACGGCGGAAACGGGAAGCGCGGCGGACGGGAGACGGCGATGGACGGGTTCCGGGAAAAGCTGGTTGAAACCAAGAAGGCGTGGGCACGCGCCGGACGCCTGCTGACGGGCAAGACCGCCGAGCACGGTGTCGACCGCCTGCCGCCGGGACAGCGCCTCGTGGAAAACTGGCCGGTGCTCGACCTCGGCATCCAGCCCGATGTGCCGAAGGCGGATTGGCGGCTCGTCATCGACGGCGCGGTCGAAAACCCGGTGACGTGGGACTGGGACGCCTTCCTCGCGCAGCCGCAGATGGAAGACGTGTCCGACATCCACTGCGTCACGCAGTGGTCGCGCTACGACAACCGCTGGAACGGCGTGTCGACGCGCCGCATCGCGGACGTGGTGAAGCCGCTCGGCGACGTGAAGCACGTGCTCTTCACCAGCTACGACGGCTACACGACGAATGTCGAATACGGGCACTTCCTCGAGGAAGACTGCCTCGTCGCGCATACGCACGACGGCCGGCCGATCAGCCGCGAGCACGGCGGTCCCGCGCGGCTCGTGATCCCGCGCTACTATTTCTGGAAGAGCCCCAAGTGGGTGAAGCGCATCAGCTTCACCACCGAGGACAAGCCGGGCTTCTGGGAAGTGCGCGGCTACCACAATATCGGCGATCCGTGGCTGGAGCAGCGCTACAGTTAGACGTTCGTATAGCAGAATCGACGATTCATCGAATCCGTGCATTGCACGCGCCTGCAAGCGGCGTAGGCTTCGGGCATGATCATCCGTTGCAGGGACTGCCGACCATGAAGACCATTTTCCTGTGCGCCGCCGCCACGGCGGCGCTTCTTGCTGCGCCCGTGCTTGCCGCCGACAAGCCCGAGATCGCCCCGTGGGGCTTCGATGCGGCGGGCATGGACCGGAGCATCGCGCCGGGCGACGACTTCCTCGGCTACGGCGGCGGCACCTATCTGCGCCAGCTCGAAATTCCCGTCGACCGTTCGAACTACGGCATGTTCACCAAGCTGCGCGACCTCAGCCAGGAACGCACCCGCGAGATCATCGAGGCCGCTGCGGCACGTCATGCGGGCAAGGGGTCCGCTGGTCAGAAGGTCGGCGACTATTATGCGAGCTTTCTCGACGAGGCGGTGATCGAGGCGAAAGGACTGGCGCCGATCAAGGCCGATCTCGATGCCGTCGCGGCGCTGAGGTCGAAGCCTGCATTCGCTGCGGCGCTCGGCACTGCCCTCCGCAGCTACGGCCCGTCGCCGTTCCTCTACTACGTCAATCAGGACGAGAAGGCGCCGGACCACTACATCCCGGTCTTCTATCAAGGCGGCATCGGTCTTCCGGACCGCGACTACTACCTCGTCGACAACCCGGCCTACGTGGACGCGCGGGAGGCGTACAAGGCGCACATCGCGCGCATGTTCGCGCTTGCGGGCGTGTCCGCCGTGGACGCCGCGAAGAAGGCCGCCGCCATCTACGACCTCGAGCACAAGTTCGCCGAGGTGCACTGGACCGTCGTCGACAGCCGCGATTCCGACAAGGCTTACAACAAGTGGACGAAGGCGGATTTCGCCGCGAAGGCGCCGGGCCTCGACTGGAACATTTTCTTCGCGGCGGCGGGGCTCGCGAACCAGAACGAATTCATCGTCAGCCAGCCGAGCAGCTTCACGGGCATGGCGAAGATCATCGGCGATGCCGATTTGGCAACGCTCCGCGATTGGCTCGCCTTCAAGACGCTGAAGGACGCTGCGCCGCTGCTGCCCAAGGCGTTCGTGGACGAGAACTTCGCGTTCGAAGGCACGACGCTGTCAGGCACGCCCGAAATCCAGCCGCGCTGGAAGCGGGGCGTCGATTCCGTGAACGGCGCGCTCGGCGAAGCCGTCGGCGAGCTTTACGTCGCCAGGTACTTCACGCCGGAGGCGAAGGCGAAGGCGGACGAACTCGTCCGCAACCTCATCGCGGCGATGGACGCGCGCATCGCGAACCTCGCGTGGATGACCCCGGAAACCAAGGTGAAGGCACGCGCGAAGCTGGCGTCGTTCAAGCCGAAGATCGGTTATCCGGTGAAGTGGATCGACTATTCGGCGCTTGAGATCGTGCCGGGCGACGCCTTCGGCAACGCCAGGCGCGCGGCAGTGTTCGAATACGACCGCAACCTTGCCAAGCTCGGCAAGCTCATCGACCGCGACGAGTGGTTCATGACGCCGCAGACGGTGAATGCCTATGCGAACCCCACGATGAACGAGGTCGTGTTCCCTGCCGCCATCCTGCAACCGCCGTTCTTCGATCCGAACGCCGATGCGGCGGTCAACTACGGTGCCATAGGCGCGGTGATCGGCCACGAGATCACGCACCATTTCGACGATCAGGGCCGCAAGTACGATCCCACCGGCAAGCTCGCGGACTGGTGGACGCCGGAGGACGTGACGCGCTTCAAGGTCTATACTGATCAGGTCGTGGCGCAGTACGGCGCCTACGAGCCGCTCCCCGGCGCGCATATCAACGGCGAACTGACGCTCGGCGAGAACATCGCCGACATCGCGGGCCTCACGGTCGCCTACGACGCCTACACGAAATCGCTCGGCGGCAAGCCCGCACCGGTGCTCGACGGTTTCACCGGCGACCAGCGTTTCTTCCTCGGCTATTCGCAGATCTGGCGGCAGAAGTATCGTGACGTCCAGCTCCAGCAACAGCTCGCGACGGATCCGCACACACCGGGCAACTGGCGGCCGACCGCCGTGCGTAACCTCGATGGGTGGTATCGGGCCTTCAATGTGAAGCCCGGCCAGAAGCTCTATCTCCCCGAAGACCAGCGCATCCGCATCTGGTAAATCCTTGACGCACGGGAAGCGTCCCGTCATGGACGGCTCCCGGCGTCGGGGAGTAGCGCAGCCTGGTAGCGCATCTGCTTTGGGAGCAGAGGGTCGCAGGTTCGAATCCTGTCTCCCCGACCATTCTCCAATGCTTTTTCATGTCGCAGGCTTTCGCCCGCTGCCTCTGTCGTTTTCTCCTTTTCTCCATGCGATTTTCAATTATTGAAAATATGGGAAAATCGGGAGAAGGGGAACGCAATGAGATTGGTGGCGATGCGCCGGTTGGTCTGCGTGCCGGTCCTTTTGTGCGTCGCGGTGCCTGCGCAGGCCGACCGTTTCGATCCGGTTCGTGCCGCCATCCGGGAGCAGCTTGTCGAGAACGGCGTGCCTTCCATCGCTGTAGCCGTCATGCAGGACGGCAAGATCGTATGGGAAGAGGGCTTCGGCTGGGCGGACCGGGAGAAGCGGATTCCGGCGGACGCGCACACCATGTATTCGCTCGCGTCCATTTCGAAGCCGATCACGGCCACCGGGCTGATGACGCTGGTGCAGGACGGCAAGGTCGATCTCGACCGGCCTGCCGATGACTATCTCGGCAACGCGAAGCTGACCGCGCGGGTGGGCGATGCGCGCGCAGCGACGGTGCGGCGCGTGGCGGGGCACACCGCAGGCCTGCCGCTGCACTACCAGTTCTTCTACGAGGATGAGCCGGTCGCTCGGCCACCGATGGGCGAAACCATCCAGCGCTATGCGAACCTCGTGAGCGTGCCCGGCGAGCGCTACCAGTATTCCAATCTCGGGTTCGGCATCCTCGACGAGATCATCAGCCGCACATCGGGCCTCAGTTACGCGGACTTCATGCGCCGCGAGGTGTTCCTGCCGCTCGGGCTCACGCATACATCGGTCGACATCGGCCCCGGCCTCGAAGCCTTTGCGGCGACGCGCTATGACAGGCACGGAGTGCCGATCCCGTTCTACACGTTCGATCATCCCGGCGCTTCGGCGGTCTTTTCAAGCGCGCACGACCTGATCCGCTTCGCGGGCTTCCACCTCAAGAACCGCCTGCCGGGACAAAAGCCGATCCTCAGCGCCGCGATGATCGACGAAATGCACCGCCCGGTCGATCCGCAAGCAGTGCGCGAGGAGGGCAGCGGCTACGGCGTCGGCTTCAGCGTGCGCACCAAGGACGGCTATCGTGTCGTGTCGCACACGGGCGGCATGGCCGGTGTCGCCACGATCATGCAGCTTTTCCCGGATCGCAACGCCGCGTTGGTGGTCCTCACCAATTCCAGCAGCCCCGCGCCGCGGATCATCGCCGACAGGATCGCTGCGATCATGCTGCCGGGCTGGAAGCCGTCGCCTGCGCCTGTAGAGCCGCAAGCGTCCCCGTTCACGCCGACACCCGAGCTTGCGGGAATCTGGAAGGGCACGCTGTCGGCGCCTGAAAGGGAGATACCGGTCGAACTCGTCTTTCAGGCGGACGGGCTGATCCGCGCCACGTTCGGCGACCAGTTGCTGACTCTCGTTTCCAAGGCGCGGTTCGACAAGGGCGTCTTCGAAGGCGATCTCAATGCGCGCATTCCGAACCCCGATACGCGGCGCTACAGTTACGCCGTCCGTCTGGCGCTGAGGCTGGACGGCACGACGCTGCGCGGCGCCGCCACGGCGGTCGGGGATACCGATAATGATCGCGTGCGCAACGCGCTGACGCACTGGTTGTGGCTTACGAAGCAGCCCTGAATCCGCGCCGCGTCCAATTCGCGATTCCCTTGCCCCCTCCCGGCTGGTATCAGCAGCGCCGGTCAGGTTCGGAAATATGACGGGCGAGAAGTGCGTCCCGTGCGGTGTTATGGGAATCGTATGGCCGAAACCTTTTCCGCGGCGGGACCACCGCGTGTCCAGCTGGCGCTGCCGCCGATGCTGGAGACGGAACTCCGCTCGAACCTCGATGCTGCCGGTCTCGGCTACGCGCGGATCGAAGCTGCCGCGCTCTTCGCGGAACCGCCCGCACCGCTGGCGAAGCTGCCGCTGATCGTGGCCGCTGATCGCGGCGTCGTCGCAGGCACGGGACGGCCTTTGGCGGATGTCGGAATTTTGTCCAAAACCGCTCCAGTTATAGTCATTCTGGATGACGATGCGTTGGACGACGCGTTGTCCATTATGGATATTGAAGGTGTCGAACTGGCCGCATGGCCGCTGGAAGCCGAGGACACCTTGAGCATTCTCGAACGCATCGACATCGGGCAGGGCTATGGTGCGGGCGTCCGCGAGACGGGACGCGACGCCTTCGTGCAGATCGGTATGCTGAGCGATGAGGTGAGTCGTATCGCCGATCAGCTGGCACGCCTCGCGAGCAGGCAGGACGCGGCGATGCTGCTACCGGCCGCGACGGACCGCAGCGCCGCCGAGACCGCGCGAAGCCTCCGGGAGATCATCCGCAAGCGTCAGGCGCGAAAGCAGTTCTTTCCGGCCGAGCTGTTCGCCGATCCGGCGTGGGATATCATGCTCGACCTCGCGGCCGCGCGGCTGGAGGGCAAGCAGGTCAGCGTTTCCAGCCTCTGCATCGCCGCCGACGTGCCGACGACGACGGCGCTCCGCTGGATCAAGGGCATGACCGACGCAGGGCTGCTCGTGCGCCGCAGCGATCCCGGGGACGGGCGCCGGAGCTTCATCGACCTTTCCGACACGGCGGCGGGCGCGATGGATCGCTACATCGCCCTCGTCGAGGGCGGCGCGATCTGATCGGACCTAGAAGGGCAGCAGGCTCTTCTTCTTGGAAAAGCGCAGGTAGCCGGCGTTCACGCCGAGCCGCCAGCCGACGCCGAGCTTGATCGGCACGATCACGACGTCGCCGCGCTGCACGTATTGCGCGGAAAGGCCGCCGATCACATAGGCCTTGCCCTCCGCCGCCGGATAGGCGCGGAACAGTTCCTCCGTGTCGTACAGCTTGTAGATGAGGATGAACGTCTTGCTGCCGTCGGCGCCGACGTCGAAGCCTACCGAGGGCCCGCGCCAGTAGATCGGCATCTCGCCTTCCACCTTGTGGTAGAGCTTGCCTTCGCCGTAGCGCACGCCGACGCCGATGGCGCCGCCGCCCTCGCGCCCGGCGATATAGGCGTTGGGCTGGCCGAGGTCCTTGAAGATCGTCTCGATCATGCGCGCGAGCCCTTCCGCGCCGCGTCCGAAGACGTTCTCGGCGGCGGTGAGCACCTCGCTCTGGCTGAACACCGGTTGCAGGTCGCCGTCACCGACTGCGCCGGGGGCGGCGTTTGTCGCGGAAGCCGCAGGGACGCCGCTTTGCGCGGAGGGTGCGGATGGCGGCGGAGGCGGCGGGGCGGCGGGCGTCTGCGCCACGGGCGCCGTCGACGGCGGCACTTCGGCCGACATCGTGCCGTAGGCGGCCTCGCTTCCCGGGACCGGCGCAAGATCGGCATTGGCGTCCTGCGCGCGCGCGGAGGCTGCGAGGATTATCATCGAGAACACTGCCAAACCGGCCCGGCCCATGCCCAACATCAACCTTGTCTCCCGCTTCATTGTCGGTTTCCGGCAAGACCATGCGACGGGGAGTCCCCGAAATCAATGGCGCCTGCCGTGGCGTTACTTGAAAGCCGCACGGCTGAACCCCGCTTGAACCGCGAAGATGCTTAGAATGCGTCACGCTCTTGTCACCCGGCGCGTGTCATGTTGAAATGTGGCTCAAATGAGTCCGACTCGGCGGCGGACGGCCATACTGGGGAGAGAAACGTGACCTTGCAGGATGAAATTGCACGCGTTTCGATACGGGACATGAGCGACATCCGTCCCGCCGCGGAAGCGCTGCGCGACATGGTGGAGCGCAGCGCGCCGAGCTTCCGGATCGCGATCACCGACAATATCTGCTCGAAGCGCCCGATGGTGGACGACGAGGGCAACCCGCTTTCGTCGGAGGTGTTCGGTTTCGTCAGCGACGAGGAGCGGCAGTGGAGCGAGCACCGCGTGGCGCTCAGCTCTCCGCTGCTCCGGGCGTGCCGCTACGAGAGCGAACCGTTCTGGGCGAACGAGGAGGGCTTCCGGACGCAGCAGCCGAACCCGTATCTCGACGGCATCGACCTTTCGAACTTCGACAAGCGGGCGATGTGCGCGGCGGCGGTGGTGATCCCGGTGCACCTGCCGTTCGGCCAGATCGGCGTTGCCGTGATCGGCTCGGCGCGCAACCTGAAGGACCTTTCGGAGGTGTACGAAAGCCATGCCGACGAATGGGGCGTCTACGCGCACCGCTTCCTCGCCGGCTATGTGAAGCTGATGCGGACCCGCAAGTGGCTGCCGATGGATTGCCAGCTCACCAAGCGCGAGGTCGAGTGCCTGCGCTGGGCGGCGGTCGGCAAGACCGACAAGGAGATCAGCCTGATCCTCGCACGGAGCCACGCCACGGTGCGCTTCCATATCCAGAACGCGGGCGAGAAGCTGGACGCGGTGAACCGCAGCCAGACGATCTTCAAGGCCGCGCAGCTCGGCTACCTGGGGCTCGCCGCCTGACCCTGCTTCGCTTCGTGAAGTAGGCGAAGTAGAGGGCCAAACCGATATTCAGGTGCGCGGCGGCCGCGATTGACGGCCCGTGCGCTTCAAAGAGCAACCCGCATTGTCTTCACACGGTTTCCTATTTGGGAAGGGGTGGTGACAGGGACGCACTATTCCTTGCCGAACCCGCCGCCGCCGGGGGTTTCGATTTCGACGGCATCGCCGGTGTGAACTTCGGCGCGCGCGGTCGCGCCGAGCGGCTCCACCCTGCCGTCCGCGCGGACGACGCGGCCCGCGCCCGGTTTCGCGTCCGCGCCGCCCGAGAGGCCGAACGGCGCGACGCGGCGGCGGTTGGCGAGCAGGCTGACGGTCATCGGTTCGAGGAAGCGGAGGCGGCGGACGACGCCGTCGCCGCCCTTGCGGCGGCCCGCGCCGCCGGAGCCGCGCCGGACCGCGAAAGTCTCGACGCGGACCGGGAAGCGCAGTTCCAGCACTTCGGGGTCGGTGAGGCGGCTGTTGGTCATGTGCGTCTGCACCGCGTCCGCGCCGTCGAAGTCGGGGCCCGCGCCCGCGCCGCCCGCGATCGTCTCGTAATACTGGTGGCGGGCGTTCCCGAAGGTGAGGTTGTTCATCGTGCCCTGCGCGGCGGCCATCACGCCGAGCGCGCCGTAGAGCGCGTCGCAGATCACCTGGCTCGTCTCCACGTTGCCCGCGACGACGGCGGCGCCCGCGCGCGGGTTCAGCATCGTGGCTTCGGGGACGATCAGCGTGATCGGGCGCAGGCAGCCCTCGTTCATCGGGATCTCGTCGTCGACGAGCGTGCGGAACACGTAGAGCACGGCGGCGCGGCAGACCGACAGCGGCGCGTTGAAATTGTCGGCAAGCTGGGCGCTGGTGCCGGTGAAATCGACCGTGGCGGAGCGGCTTTCATGGTCCACGGTGGCGCGGACCTCGACCGCCGCGCCATTGTCCATCGCGTAGCGGAAATGCCCGTCCGCCAGCGCGCCGATGGCCTGCCGGACGGCGGCCTCGGCATTGTCCTGCACATGGTGCGTGTAGGCTTCGACCGTATCGAGCCCGAACTCGGCGATCATGGCGCGGAGCGCATCGCCGCCGCGCGTGCAGGCGGCGACCTGCGCCTTGAGGTCGGCGATGTTCTGGGCGGGATTGCGGGCGGGAAAGGGGCCGGACGAGAGGATCGCGCGCGTTTCCGCCTCGCGAAAGTCGCCCGCCGAGACGAGCAGGTGACTGTCGAACAGCACGCCTTCCTCATCCAGCGTCTTCGAATCCGGCGGCATCGAGCCGGGGGTGAGGCCGCCGATGTCGGCCTGATGCCCGCGCGCCGCCGTGTAGAACACTATGTCGCCGCCATCGGGGCGGGCGAACACGGGCGCGACGACCGTCACGTCCGGCAGGTGCGTGCCGCCGTTCATCGGGTTGTTGAGCGCGAAGGCGTCTCCGGGGCGCATCCGGCCGCCGTGGGCGCGGATGACGGCGCGCACGCTGTCCCCCATCGAGCCGAGGTGGACGGGCATGTGCGGCGCGTTGGCGATGAGGCCGCCGCCCACATCGAACAGCGCGCAGGAGAAATCGAGCCGCTCCTTGATGTTCACCGAATGCGCGGTGGTCTGGAGCGCGATGCCCATCTCCTCGGCGATCGCCATGAAGCGGTTGTTGAAGATCTCGACCATCACCGGGTCGGCGTCCGTGCCGAGCGCGCGCGTGGCGGGGAGGGGGACGACGCGGCGGAGCACGAGGTCGCCCGCGGG
This sequence comes from Sphingomonadaceae bacterium, assembly GCA_019454625.1. GTDB lineage: Bacteria > Pseudomonadota > Alphaproteobacteria > Sphingomonadales > Sphingomonadaceae > Sphingosinicella. The sequence continues at coordinate 4,201 of JACFNY010000008.1, read as the reverse complement.
CGAGACCGCGCCGCGCCAGCCTGCGTCGATCACCGTCCTCGAGGATGATGGCGGGGCCGTCGACTTCGCTGCCGGGCACGAGCGCGCCGCGCGCGAGCACGGGCGCTTCCACGGGCTTGCCGTCCACGATCATCGTGCAGGCGGAGGCATCGTGCGCCGCGCCTTCCATGCGGATCGGCGGCGCGGGCCAGTGGCCGGTCGCCTCGACGCCGACGGCCTCGATGACCAGCGCGCCGCCCGGCATCACGTAGCCGAAGCGGGCACGGTGCTCGGCCTCGAAAGCCGCACGCATCGCATCCGGCGTGGAGAGCGCGAGCGAAAGGCCGCTGTCCGCGCCCGCGTAGCGAAGCTCGGCGCGGCGCGAGACGGAAACGCCCGCCAGATCGTCGGCCTGCGCGGTGAGCGCGGCGCGGGCGTCGGCTTCGAGCGTGTCGGCGAGGGCTTCGGCGTCGGCGATGCCTTCATCGAGCGGCGCGCCGAGCGTGCATTCGCGCAAGGTGGTGAGATCGGCGAGTCCCATGCCGAGCGCCGAGAGCAGCCCGGCGAGGGGGTGCACATAGACCCGGCCGATGCCGAGCGCGTCGGCGACCTTGCAGGCGTGCTGCCCGCCCGCGCCGCCGAAGCTGGAAAGCGCGCAGGTGGTGACGTTGTGGCCGCGCTGGATGGAAATCTGCCGCACGGCCTTCGCCATGTCGTCGACGGCGATGGCGATGAAGCCCTCGGCAAGCGCCGCGCCGGTGATGGCGCGGCCGGTGGCGGCGGACACATCGCCGGCGAGGGTGTCGACGTGGCGGATAACGGCGTCCCGGTCGAGCGGCTGGTCGCCCGAGGGGCCGAAGATCACCGGGAAATGCGCGGGCTGGATGCGGCCGAGGTAGAGGTTGCAGTCGGTGATGGTGAGCGGCCCGCCGCGCCTGTAGCTCATCGGGCCGGGGTTCGCGCCCGCCGATTCCGGGCCGACGCGCAGCCGCGCGCCGTCGAAACGGCAGATCGAGCCGCCACCCGCCGCGACCGTGTGGATCGCGAGCATCGGCGCGCGGATGCGCGTGCCGGCGACGACCGTCTCGTGCGTGCGCTCGAAGCTGCCGGTGTAGAGCGAGACGTCCGTGGAGGTTCCGCCCATGTCGAAGCCGACGACACGCGCGATGCCCGCGCTCTCTGCCGTCTTCGCCATGCCGACGATGCCGCCCGCCGGGCCGGAAAGGATGGCGCTCGCGCCCGTGAACGCGGTCTCGCCCGCAAGTCCGCCGCTCGACTGCATGAACATCAGGCGCGTCGCGGGATCGAGCTTGCCCGTCACCTGCCGCACGTAGCGGCGGAGCGCCGGGGAGAGGTAGGCGTCCGCCACGGTGGTGTCGCCGCGCCCGACGAGCTTGATGAGCGGGGCGATCTCGTGGCTGACGGAAACCTGCGTGAAACCGGCGGCTTCGGCGAGGTTTCTCAGGCGCCGCTCATGCCCGGGGAAGCGGTAGCCGTGCATCAGGACGATGGCGACGGCCTTGAGACCGCGCGCGCGTGCGGCGGCGAAGCCCGCCGCTGCCGCGGCCTCGTCGAGGGGTTCGACGATCCCGCCGTCCGCCCCCATGCGCTCGCCGATCTCCAGCACCTCGGCATAGAGGGGCAGGGGCTTCACGATAGCGCGGGTGAACAGCTTCGGGCGGGCCTGATAGCCGATGGCGAGCGCGTCGGCGAAGCCTCTGGTGATCGCGAGCAGGGTCGGCTCGCCCTTGCGTTCGAGGAGCGCGTTGGTGGCGACGGTGGTGCCCATCTTCACCGACAGGACGTTCGCGTCGGGCGCGCGGCCGAGCAGGCGGGTGATGCCCTCGACCGCCGCGTCGGCATAGTGCTCCGGGTTCTCGGAGAGCAGCTTGGCGGTTTTCAGCGCACCGTCGGGCGCGCGCGCGACGATGTCCGTGAACGTGCCGCCGCGGTCGATCCAGAAATGCCAGCCCTGATCCATGCGAGGCCGGTTACAGGATGCCGCCGCCGAGCCAAAGCCGAACCGTCGCGAGGATCAGCACGAAGATGTTGAGATTGCGGCCCGCGTTGCTGCCGGAAAGCACGCCGATACCCGCGCCGAGCGCCGCGATCGGCAGCGCCAGCCAGTTGACGAGGCCGATCAGCGGGAACAGGCCGACGATGCCGACAACGAGCGCGACGAGGCCGATCAGGATGGAGATGAGGTTCAGCATTCGGGTTCCAGTGTGTCGTTCGAGTATGACACCAATTTAGGTCGGCTTCGCGCGTTGGCAAGATGGCGGCCGTGATGATCGACCCGATGGACCTCCGCGAGCTCCTGCTTGCCCATGCCCGCGCGCGGGAGAGCGTGACCTATGCCGAGGCGCTGGAGGCGTTCGGCTACAGCTTCTCCCGGCCGAAGATGCGGGCGCTGTGCAGGATTCTCGGCGACGTCGACGCTTATGCGCGCGGGCGCGGCGAGCCGGAGATGGCGGTGCTCGTCGTGCGCCAGTCCGACGGGCTGCCCGGGCAGGGCTGGTGGGTGGCGGGCGGCGCCGAAGGCTACAAGGGTGTGTGGGAAGGGCCGGACGCGCGGCGGCACGTCACCAAGCTTCAAAAGCGGGTGTTCGACTATTGGGCGAAGCGGTGATCCAGCAAGCCCCTCTCCTGAAGGAGAGGGGGGTAACAGGTGCTACGCCGCCTCCCCGAACGCCAGCGCCTCGTAGCGCCCGAGGTGCCAGTCCGTGTTTCCGAACTGGCTCTCGATCATCGTCGCGCGCTTGAAGTAGTGGCCGATGGCGAGTTCGTCGGTCATGCCCATGCCGCCGTGGATCTGGATGGCTTCCTGCCCGCTCAGCGTCAGCCCCTTGCCGATCTTCGCCTTCGCCATCGAAACGGCGGCGGGGTCGGGCAGCTTCAGCGTCGCCATCAGCGCCATCGACGCCGCCTGCTCGGCTTCCATGAACATGTCGACCATGCGGTGCTGGAGCACCTGGAACTTCGAGATCGGCTGGCCGAACTGCTTCCTTTGCTGGGCGTAGTCCTGCGTCTGCCGGTGCAGCTCGCGCAGCACGCCGACAGCCTCGGCGCAGAGCGCCGTCGTCGCCTCGTCGATGATGCGCGAGACGAGCGGGAAGGCGGCATCGGCCTCGCCGAGCAGCGCCTCGCCGGGCACGTCGACATTCTCGAAATAGACCTCGGAGGCGCGCCCGCCGTCGGCTGTCGGATAGTCGCGCCGCACGATACCCTTCGCGCCGTTCTCGACGAGGAACAGGCTGATCCCGCTGCGCTCGCGCTGTCCGCCGCCCGTGCGCGCGGTGACGATCAGGCGGCTCGCGAACGGCGCGTCGCGCACCACGGCCTTGTGGCCGGACAGCGTCCAGCCGCCGCCGGACCGCTTCGCGCTCGTCGTGACGTTCGCCGGATCGAAGCGGCCCTTCGGCTCGGCCCACGCGAACGCGGTCGTCGTGGTCCCCGAGATGATGCCTTCGATCAGGTCGTCCCGGCCGGTCTCGCGCGCGAAGCCGCCGCCGATCACCACCGTCGAGAGATAGGGCTCCAGCACCAGCGCCTTGCCCAGTTCCTCCATCACGATCATGGTCTCGACCGCGCCGCCGCCGAGCCCGCCTTGCGCCTCGGAAAACGGCGCGGCGAGGATGCCGAGGTCCTCGGCGAAGGCGCGCCAGATGTCGGGCGACCAGCCGTCGCCGCGCGCGATCTTCATGCGCGTCTCGTGGTCGTAGCGGTCGGCAAGGAAGCGCGCGAGCGTGTCGCGCACCATCGTCTGCGTTTCGGTGTAGCTGAAGTCCATTGCCCGCCCCTAGAGTCCGAGAACCATCTTCGCGATGATGCCGCGCTGGATCTCGTTCGATCCGCCGTAGATGGAGGTCTTGCGCATGTTGAAATAGGTCGGCGCGGCGCGGAGCGCATAGTCGGGGCCGATGGCGTGTTCGTTGTCGCTCATCCCGAAGCCGCGGAACCACGGCGCGCCGTAGTGGCCCACCGCCTCCAGCGTCAGCTCGGTGATGCGCTGCTGGATCTCGGTGCCCTTGATCTTGAGGATCGAGGCTTCCGGCCCCGGCCCCTGACCACGGCTCTCGGCGGCAAGCGTGCGAAGCTCCGTCACTTCGAGCGCGCTCAGGTCAATTTCAAGTTCGGCCACCTTGCGCGAGAATTCATCCGTGCGCAGAAGCGGCGCGCCATCGACCAGCTCGGCGGCGGCGATCTTCTTCAGCCGCTCGAT
>JACFNY010000418.1 GCA_019454625.1 Sphingomonadaceae bacterium | reverse complement strand
GAATGGATCGCCGCAAATATGCCCGCCCCGCCGCCGCTCGTGGCAAGCCCGTGGTTCCGTTTCGAGTTCGAGACCTTCGACCACGGCCTCGCGCGGGAGAACGAGGCCTATACCTACGAGCGGCGCTTTCCGGACGGTACACGCCTGCTGGTGGCCCGCGATACCGAGGACGTCGACGAACGCGAGGAGTTGATCGGTCAGGCGATCGGTTGGGGCACGGCCGTTGCGGTGCTGCTGGGCGTGCTCGGCGGCGTGCTCATGAGCCGCGCCGTCGGCCGCCGCATCGACGCCATCACGGGCACGGCGGAGCGCGTGATGGCGGGCGATCTCAGCGGCCGCGTCGAGCTTCGGGGCACAGGCGACGACTTCGACCATCTCGCCGAAACGCTGAACGCCATGCTGGACCGCATCGAGAGCCTGATCCAGTCGGTCGCGCGCGTTTCCGACAGCATCGCGCACGAGCTGCGCACGCCGCTGGCGCGCATCCGCGCCGATCTCGAGGAGCTGGACGGCGCCGGCGACGCCGCGACGCGGGAGGCGCTGATCGCGCAGGCGAACGAGAGCGCCGCGCGCCTGCAATCGACCTTCGACGGTGTGCGGCGCTGCGCGCGCTTGGCGCCGGGCCCCCCGCCGCGGGCGGCGTCCCCCTTGCCCGGGCGGGCCCCTGTGCCCGACGCCGCCGAACTCTATGCCCCCGCCGCCGAAGCCGAGGGCCTGCGGCTCGACATCGCTGTCGAGCCCGGCATCCGCGTGTGGGGCGACCGCGACCTGCTGTTCCAGGCGGTCGCCAACCTGATCGACAATGCCGTGAAATACACGCCCCCCGGCGGCAGCGTCCGCGTTGCGCTGGCCCGCGAGGGGGCGGGCGCCCGGATCGGCGTGGCGGACGACGGCCCCGGTGTCGGCGCGGACGACCTGCCGCGCATCACCGAGCGCTTCTTCCGCGCGCCCGCACAGGCTGCCGCCGCCGGTCAGGGCCTCGGCCTCGCGCTCGTCGATGCGGTCGCGCGCTGCCACCACGCCGAGCTTGCATTCCAAAACGCCAACCCCGGCCTCGCCGCGACACTCAGCCTGCCGCTCGCCAACTGAACGCGCGCGGCGCACGCGCCGCCTCAACATGGACGCATCCAAATGTTCGGCCAACGCGGCCGCCATCTCCGCCGCGCAGGGGGCTCTCCGTAGTTTCCGGAGACCGACATGCAGAGCGCCCGCGCCCTTCGCCGCGCCCGGACCGACACGTGGAAGCCGCTGCGCGCGCCCGACGCGCCGATGCGGCGCAGCACGGCCGCGGTTCAGGCAGCGATCCTCGTCTACGATCTTCGTGCAAGCGGCGTCGTCCGCAACGCGCTCCGGATCGCCGCGTCGGGGCTTGCCGCCGAGCTGTGGGTCGTGCGCCGCACCGGCGCCTTCGCAGGTGACACCGGCGGCGTCCCCGTGCGCGTGATCGCGGAGGGCGTATCGCGCCTCTCGCGCGTTGCCGACAGCGCCTTGACGCTCCCGGCGCTCGCCGCGGCGATCCGCCGTGTCCGGCCCGCAGTGCTGCTCTCGTCGGGCAACCACATGCACGCCTTCGCCTGCGCCGCGCATCGCCTGTCCGGCGTGTCCGGCACGCGGCTGGTAGGCCGCGCGAGCAACGCGCTTGCCGCCGCCACGCCGCCGAAGCGCGCGGGGCTTGCGTCGGGGCTGATCCGGCGGAGCGCCGTGGCGCTCGAACGTGCGCAGTTCGGCATGATGGACGGCGTGATCGCCGTGTCGCGCGAGCTTGCCGACGACCTCAATCGCCGCGCCGGGGTTTCCGGCACGCGGCTCGCCGTGATCCCGAACGGCGTCGATGTCGACGCGATCGGCCGCGATGCGGAGACCCCGGTCGTCCACCCGTGGTTCGCGGACGGCGCGCCGCCGGTGGTGATCGCGGTGGGCCGGCTGAGCCCGCAGAAGGACTTCGGCACGCTGATCCGCGCCTTCGCC
>JACFNY010000417.1 GCA_019454625.1 Sphingomonadaceae bacterium | reverse complement strand
CCTGTCGTCCGCCTCGATCCGCAGCGTGCTGCACGATCTGGAGCGCGTCGGCCTGCTCGGCAGCCCGCACACGTCGGCCGGGCGCGTCCCCACCGATTTCGGCCTGCGGCTGTTCGTCGACGGCATGATGCAGGCGAGCGAGGCGGGCGCCGAGGAGCGCGCCGCCATCGAGGCGGGCCTCGGCGCCCCTGACCGCGCCGTGGAGGACGTGCTGTCGCGCGCGACCGCGGTGCTTTCCGGGCTCTCGTCGTGCGCGGCGGTGGTCATGGTGCCGCGCACCGAGCGCGTGCTGCGGCAGGCGAGCTTCACGGCGCTGTCGCCGACGCGCGTCCTCGCCATCCTCGTCGCCGACGACGGCACGGTCGAGAACCGCATCGTCGATCTCGAATATCCCGTGTCCCCGGCCGCGCTCGTCGAGGCGGGCAACTATCTGACCGCGCGCCTTGCCGGTTCCACGCTCGCCGACGCCGCCGCGTGGCTCCAGCGCGAGATCGAGACCGAGCGCGCCCTCATCGACGCGGCGACGCGTGATCTCATCGCGCGCGGCATCGCCGTCTGGTCGGCGGACGACGCCGACCGTGCCGTGCTCATCGTGCGCGGCCAGTCGCACCTCCTCGACGACGCGGCGGAGGCCGACCTCCAGCGCGTGCGCTCGCTGCTCGCCGATCTCGACGACAAGGTCGAGATGCTGCGCGTCCTCGACGACGCGCGCGAGGCGCGGGCGATGAAAATCTTCATCGGTTCGGAAAACAAGCTCTTCTCCCTCTCCGGCTCATCGGTTATCGCCGCGCCCTACAGCGGCGCGGAAGGGAGGGTCGTCGGTGTCGTGGGCGTCATCGGCCCCACGCGCCTGAATTATGCGCGCATCGTACCCATGGTGGACTATACCGCCCGAACACTCAGCAGGCTGATAGGATGATTGAAGACAACGAAAAGCTGACCCCCGAGGAGATCGCCGCCGCCGAACAGCCGGTGGAGACGCCGGAAACCGGTCCGCTCGCCGAGAAGGATGCCGAGATCGCCGATCTCAAGGACCGCCTGCTGCGCGCCGTCGCCGAATCGGAGAACGTGCGCCGCCGCCTCGAACGCGAGAAGGCGGACGCGGTCGCCTACGCTGTCACCGGCTTCGCGCGCGACCTGCTCGGCGTCGCCGACAACCTGCGCCGCGCGCTCGAGGCCGCCGCGAAGGACGAGACCGTGCAGGGTCCGCTGCTCTCGGGTGTCGAGATCACCGAGAAGGAGCTTCTGAAGGTCTTCGAGAAGCACGGCATCGCCCGCATCGAAAGCGTCGGCCAGAAGCTCGATCCCAATCGCCATCAGGCGATGCTGGAGGTGGTGCAGGACGGCGCCGAGGCCGGCACCATCGTCGCCGAGTTGCAGACGGGCTACGTCCTCAAGGACCGCCTGCTGCGCCCGGCGATGGTCAGCGTCGCGAAGGCGGGTTGAGCGTGGCGGCGCCAGATCCCATCTGCGGCGTGTGGCAGCTTGACCAGTGGGTCGAGTTCCGCGACGGCGACCCCTACGTGCTCGATGCGGCCGGGCGCCTCTTCTATCATCCGGAAGGCCACGTGAGCGCGATCCTCACGCGGCAGACGGATGGCGGTGATCCGCAGGTCATCGCCTACGCGGGCCGCTGGCGGCGCGAGGGCGACGACATCCACCACGCCGTCGAGCACGCCACCGTCGCGCGCTGGGTGGGCACCACGCTCACCCGCCGCGTGGTCGAGTTCGACTCCGCCGGCGAAGGTCGACTCCTCCTCCGCACGCCCCCCGAAACCAGCCGCTCGGGCGCCGAGTTCTTCCACGACCTGATCTGGGTGCGGGCGGTCTAGAGCATCGTGCGGAAATGTGGGACCCGGTTTTCCGCGAAGAACGATGCGATCACAAAAGAATAGAGCAGGCTGCGCGATTTCGAACTCGCGCAGCCTGCTCTAGCCGCAGAGGCTCGCCGCCGGGGAAAAACGAAACGCGGGGTGGG
>JACFNY010000416.1 GCA_019454625.1 Sphingomonadaceae bacterium | reverse complement strand
TGCTGGATGATCACCGGCGCCAGCCCCTCCGTCGGCTCGTCGAGCAGCAGCATCCTGGCCCCCGTCCGCAGGATGCGCCCGATCGCCAGCATCTGCTGCTCGCCGCCCGACAGCTTCGTGCCCTGGCTCGACAGCCGCTCCCGAAGGTTCGGGAACAGCCCGAAGATCTGCTCGACGCTCATCCCGCCCGGCTTCACCTGCGGCGGCAGCATCAGGTTCTCCTCGACGTTCAGCGACGCGAAGATGCCGCGCTCCTCCGGGCAGAACGCGATCCCCGCCCGCGCAATGGCGCGGCTCGGCAGGCCGATCGTCTCGCGCCCCTCGAACGTCACCGACCCCTTGCGCTTCGGCAGGATGCCCATGATCGACTTCAGGGTCGTCGTCTTGCCCGCCCCGTTGCGCCCCAGAAGCGTCACCACCTCGCCCGCGCGCACGTCGAACGTCACCCCGTGCAGCACATGGCTCTCGCCGTACCACGCCTCAAGCCCGCGCACGTCGAGCAGCGGCGCGGAAGCGCCCGCGCCCGCGGAACTCGCCACAGCCGCCCCGGCTCCAGACAAACTAGCCATGCCCCGCTCCGATATAGGCCTCGATCACCCGCGGGTCCCTCGACACCGTGGCGTAGTCGCCCTCCGCCAGCACCCTGCCCCGCGCCAGCACCGTGATCGTGTCCGACAGCGACGCCACCACCGACAGGTTGTGCTCGACCATCAGGATCGTCCGGTCGGCCGAGATCCGCTTGATCAGCGCCGCGATCCGCTCCACGTCCTCGTGCCCCATCCCCGCCATCGGCTCGTCCAGCAGCAGCATCTCCGGCTCCAGCGCCAGCGTCGTCGCAAGCTCCAGCGCCCGCTTGCGGCCATACGGAAGGTCGGCCGCCTCCACCGCCTCGAACGCCGACAGGCCGACGTCGGCCAGCAGCTCCCGCGCCCGCCCGTCGAACGCCGCCAGCACCTTCTGCGAGCGCCAGAAGTCGAAACTGTCCCCGCGCTGCCGCTGCAGGGCAATCCGCACGTTCTCCAGCGCGCTCAGGTGCGGAAACACCGCCGAGATCTGGAACGAGCGCACAAGGCCGAGCCGCGCGATGTCGGCCGGCGACAGCGCCGTGATGTCCTGGCCCTTGTAGCTGATCCGCCCCCGCGTCGGCGAAAGGAACTTCGTCAGCAGGTTGAAGCACGTCGTCTTGCCGGCCCCGTTCGGACCGATCAGCGCGTGGATCTGGCCCCGCCTCACACGAAGGTCGACACCCTCGACAGCGTGAAAACCGCGGAACTCCTTCGTCAGGCCGCTTGCTTCGAGTACGGTTTCCCCATTCATCCCATCCTCCTCCCTGGTTCCGATGCGCGTCCACGGAACGCGGCGCCCCGCCGCTCCCTCACTTCAGCGGCGAGAACGAGGTCGGCGTCAGCAGCTTGTTCTCCTGGCGCTGGATCAGGGGGTAGAGACGCGCGGCCGCGTTGTCGAAGCGGGGGTCCGCCCACATCGAGGCCCGGCGGTCGGCCCGGTCCTGCCAGTCCTTGTAGGCCCAGACATGCACCACCTCGTTGAGCGGCCCGACCTCGCTGGTGAAATAGCCGACGAGATTGCCGAGATGCGAAAGCTGCACCTCCCTGGCGTGTTCCTCGTAGAGCGCGAGGTATTCGCGGGTCTTTCCGGGCAACACGGTGTAGGTGCGAAGATCGATGAGCATGAAGTGACCTCTGGAATGCGGCGCGACAAGCGGTTTTTGCCGGCTTCGGTTCGTTGCGTTCGCGCATGTCGCCGCCCGTGCCGGTTTCGCGGCCGGGCGGCCATGGCTCAGTTTCTCCCGACCACGAAGCTGGCCGTGGTGGTGGCGCTGCCGCCGACATTGAGCGTGGCGAAGTTCCGCGCCCCGGGAACCTGGTAGTCGCCGGCCGTGTCGGTGACCTGCTTGAAGCAATCGAGCAGCATCCGCACGCCGGAGGCGCCGACCGGATGGCCGAGGCCGATCAGCCCGCCGCTGGGGTTGATCGGAATGCGGCCGCCGGG
>JACFNY010000007.1:18521-19218 GCA_019454625.1 Sphingomonadaceae bacterium | reverse complement strand
CCTCGGCGAGCAGGGCGCCGAGCAGCTGCTCGGCCAGGGCGACATGCTCTACATGCCCGGCGGCAAGCAGATCGCGCGCGTGCACGGGCCGTTCGTGTCCGACGAGGAGGTGGAGCGCGTCGCCATCCACTGGCGCGAGCAGGGCGCCCCCGAATATATCGCCGCCGTCACCGAGGAGCCGGAAGGCTCGGACGGCCAGTTCGGCCTGCCGATCGACGAGGACGATGCCGAGGCCGGCCTCTACCGCCGCGCCATACAGGTCGTCGCGGAAAGCCAGAAGGCGTCGACATCGTATCTCCAGCGCCAGCTCCGCGTCGGCTACAACAACGCCGCGCGCCTCATCGAGCGCATGGAGAAGGACGGCTACGTCGGCACGCCCGACCACGTCGGCCGCCGCGAGGTGCTGATCGACCCGGACGGAAACCGGATCTGATCACGGCATCGCCGGTTCAACGCCGGTTCAAGCGCGATGCGGCACTGTCCTCACGTATTTGCCGCGCCTGCGCGCCGGCGCTATCAGGATTCGCGATGAAAAAAGCCCTTATTGCCCTTGCCGCCACCCTCGGCCTCGCGGTCCCCGCCGCCGCTTCCATCCCCGAGGTGAGCGCGCATCTCGCCGCGACGCGCACGATGACGGCGGACTTCCGGCAAACGGCCGAGAGCGGCGCGGTGGCGACCGGGAAACTCACGCTCGCCC
>JACFNY010000007.1:725-18509 GCA_019454625.1 Sphingomonadaceae bacterium | reverse complement strand
TGATCGACTATCAGGTGGCACAGGTCTCGCGCTATCCGATCAAGCAGACGCCGCTTTCGGTGCTGCTCGATGCGGACGCCGACCTTTCGCGTTTCGCGCGTATCGTATCCTCGACGCCGAAGGCGCTGACGGTGGAGGCGAAGGACGCGAAGCATCCCGAATACGGCGTCATCACCCTCTTCTTCGAGCGCGACCGGACCGCCCCCGGCGGACTCGAGCTGAAAGGCTGGCGCGTGCTCGACGCGCAGGGCAACACCACGCGCGTCGATCTCACCAACATCGCGTTCAACGTGCCCGTGAACGACAATGCCTTCCGCTACCGCGACCCGCGCCCGCGTAGCCGCCCCGGCAGCCGCTGAACGGAGATTCGGAGGCGGAACGGTCGAATTTGCTGATCAAGCGACGGCCCGTTCATTGAAGCGACAGCATCGGGCACCTAAATTGCGTTCAGTCGGCTGGTGTTCGGGATTTGCCCCCTGTTGCCCGGACCCGCCGCCGACTTGCGTGACGAGCGCAAAAGGGCCCCCGTCTTCTCCTCGGAGGCGGGGGCCTACGCATTTCTGAGCCCTTTGCGTCGGCGTTCGGCCTTGCTAAGCCGCTCGCCATGCCCCGTCTCAAGATCGCCAGCTGGAACATCAACTCCGTCCGCATCCGCCTGCCCATCATCGCGCAGCTGGTGCGGGACGAATCGCCCGACATCATCTGCCTTCAGGAAACCAAGGCGCAGAACACGGATTTCCCGCTCGCCGCGATCCAGCGACTCGGCTACCCGCATGTGATCCTGAACGGCCAGCGGATGCACCACGGCGTCGCCATCCTTTCGAAGCTGCCGCTCGTCGAGGAACGCCGGTTCGACTGGCAGGACAACGGCGAGGCGCGCCACATCGGCGTGCGGCTGCCGAATGGCATCCTGCTCGAAAACGTCTACGTGCCCGCGGGCGGCGACATCCCGGACCGCACGCTGAACCCGAAGTTCGGGCAGAAGCTGGATTTCGTGCAGCGCATGACGCGCTGGTCCGAACGCTTGCGCGATCCCACGATCATCCTCGGCGATTTCAACATCGCGCCGCTCGAATGCGACGTGTGGAGCCACAAGGCGCTGCTCGACGTCGTCAGCCACACGCCGGTCGAGGTGGAGGCGCTCACCGGCCTGATGCAGAGCCACGACTGGGTGGACGTGGCGCGCACGCACGTGCCCGCGCCGGGGCGGCTCTACACGTGGTGGAGCTACCGCAACAGGGACCACACGGTGAACGACCGCGGGCGGCGGCTCGATCACGTGTGGGCCTCCCCCGCGATGAAGGACACGCTCACGGGCTTCCGCGTGCTGGAGCCCGCGCGGAGCTGGGAGAAACCCTCCGACCACATTCCGCTCGTCGCGGAGTTCGCGCTTTGACGAGCGCCGCGCAAAGCGCCGAGCGCGCGATCGACGCGCTGCGGCGCGGCCACCCCGTGCAGGTGACGGACGGCGCGGCGGCGATCGCCGTGCTCGCCATCGAACTCGCCGATCCCGAATCGCTCGCCGCGTTCGAGGGCGAGGCCCGTGCGAACGTGCTGCTCACCGACAAGCGCGCCGCCTTCCTCGGCCTCGGCAACCAACTCGCGGCGGCGGGGATGCAGGCGGTGCTGGTCGAGCGTGCGCCGTGGCTCGACCTCGATACGGCGCGCGCGGTCGCCGACCCGGTGCTCGACCTCGCGACGCCGATGAAAGGCCCGTTCCGCAGCCTGCCGCCGGGGCGCATCGAACGCGCCGGGCGGGCAGCGCTCAGCCTTGCCAAGCACGCCGGGCTGCTGCCTGCTCTGTTCGTGATCGAGGGCAGCGCGGCGGATGATGTCGTGGCGGCGGCGGACATCGAGCGCTTCGCAGAAACCGGCGCGCTGAAACTGGTGAGCCGCGCGCGCCTGCCCATCAAGGCGCACGAGAAGACCGAAATCGCCGCCTTCCGCCTGCCGGGCGGGCCGGAGCACCTCGCGCTGTTGATCGGCGACCCCTACGCCGCGACGCCGCTCGTGCGCCTGCACAGCTCCTGCCTCACCGGCGACCTGCTCGGCTCGCTGAAATGCGATTGCGGCGACCAGCTCCATGCCGCGCTCGACGCCATCGCTGCATCGGGCGGCGGCATCCTGCTCTATCTCCAGCAGGAGGGGCGCGGCATCGGCCTCATCAACAAGCTGCGCGCCTATGCGCTGCAGGACCAGGGTTTCGACACGGTAGACGCCAATCTGCGCCTCGGCTTCGAGATCGACGAGCGCGAGTTCGCGCTGGCCGCGAACATGCTGAAGGCACTCGGCTTCGCGCGCGTGCGCCTGCTCACCAACAACCCGGCGAAGGTCGCGGGGCTGGAGGCGGAAGGCATCAGCGTCGCCGAGCGGCTGCCCCTCAAGGCCGGCGAGGGCGCGCACAACGAGGCGTACCTGCGCACCAAGCGCGACCGCACCGGGCACATGCTTTGAGCGCCATTCGCGTCGACACCGCTGCCCGCACCCTCACCGCATTCGGCAACACCATACCCTGCCTGATCGGCAAGGCGGGCGCCACGGATGCCGCCGACAAGCGTGAAGGTGACGCCATGACGCCGCGCGGCACCTATGCCGTCCGCGCGCTGCTGGTGCGGCCGGACCGAATGCAAGCGCCGAAAACCGCGCTGCCGTGGCGGTGGCTGCACCAAAGCGACGGCTGGTCCGACGACGTGCGCGACCGCGCCTACAACCGGCCGGTGCGCCACCCGCATCCCTTCTCGGCCGAGCATTTGTGGCGCGACGACGGGCTTTACGACCTCATCGTCATCCTCGGCCACAACGACGCGCCGCCGGTGCCCGGCATGGGCAGCGCCATCTTCCTGCACTGCACGGCGGAGAAGCCCTATACGCAGGGCTGTGTCGCGGTTTCACGCGACGCGCTGCTGGCGCTTGTCGGGCGGCTTTCGCCGGCCGATACGATCGCGATCGCCTGAGGGCCGCGACTCGTTTTCAGTTCGCCGCGTGCCTGCCGGATGATCTGCCAGCCGCCGCTGACGCCGAGCCCCGCGAGGACCGCCGCAACCGCCAGATCGGGCCACGCCGTGCCGGTGCCGAACACGCCGAGCGCCGCTGCTACCACGGCGATGTTGCCGATCGCGTCGTTGCGCGAACAGATCCACACCGAGCGGCGGTTGGCGTCGCCGTCGCGGTGCCGCCACAGCATGACCGCACAGGCGAAGTTGGCGAGAAGCGCAAGCACGCCGACGATGCCCATCGTCTCCGCCTTCGGCAGCGTGCCCGCCGCCGCCATCCACACCGTGCTTCCCAGCACCCAAAGGCCGAGCAGCAGCAGCGACGTGCCTTTCAGCAGTGCCGCCCGTGCGCGCCACTCGAGCGCCATGCCCGCGACGCCGAGGCTGATTGCGTAATTGGCGCTGTCCCCCAGGAAATCGAGCGCATCGGCCTTCAGCGAGGCGGAGTGCGCCGCGACGCCCGCCGCGATCTCCACCGCGAACATGCCGGCATTGATCGCAAGCGCGATCCAGAGCACCCGCCGCCATGCCTTGTCCTCGACCGGCGCTTTTGTTTCACAACCGCCGCAACATCCGCCCGCCATGCATCACCCTCGATTTTTCCGGCACAGCGCTTCATATGCACCCTGTAGCCACTACAGGGTCAAGAGCATGGGACTGAAGATCGGCGCGCTCGCGCGCGCGACGGACACGAAGATCGAGACCATCCGTTACTACGAGCGCATCGGCCTGCTGCCGAGGCCGCCGCGCACGGACGGCAACTACCGCGCCTACGGCGCGCCGGACCTGAACCGCCTGTCATTCATCCGCCGTGCGCGCGATCTCGGCTTTTCGCTCGATCAGGTGCGCGCTCTGCTGGAGCTCTCGGACGACCGCGGGCGCGATTGCGCTACGGTGGACGACCTCGCCCGCGATCATCTCGCCGAGGTCGAGCGCAAGATCGCCGATCTGGTGGCACTGAAAGGCGCGCTCTCCGAACTGATCGCATCCTGCTGCGGCGGCACGGTCGCAGAGTGCCGCATTCTCGAGGCGCTCGCCCCGCCCCCTTCCGCGCCTCCTACGACAGGTCCCGGCGCTTCACGCCGCTGAAGCCGAGGATGAAATCCGGCCCGAAGGCGCCGGACGGCGTGTGGAAGCCCGCCGCCACCTCGCCGAGATGAACGCGGCGTGCGATCTCCACGGCGGTGAGCGCCGTCAGCGTGTAGCCTTCCGGGGTTTCGAGCTGGCTGACGGCGCGGCCCCCCTCGGCATCCGCCGCATGGCCGACGAGGACGGCGCGGCCCCGCCCGCGCGCGTCGGCGTCGGGCCCGGGCGGCATCCGGTCGATGGCGCGGCCGGCAAGCCAGCGGCCCGGCGCGCTGGAGATCAGCGCCCTGAGCGGGCGCGGGATGCCGAGCGCGCGTTCGAGCGGCGGGCTTGCCTCGAAGAAGACGCGGATGTCAGGGATGCCGGTGGAATGCCACGCGGTCGAGACGTCGCCCCAGCTGACGCCGAGGGTGGGTTTCAATCCGTGCCCGAAATCGGCGGTGCCGCGTGGCACCTCGGGCAGTTCGACGATGATGCCGCCCTCGCGAACGCGCGTGCCTGTCGCTATCCCCTCCAGCATCGTGCGCGTCGTGCCGCGGCTCGGGTCATTGAGTCCGCCGATGACGAGATCGAGCGAGACCGCGCCGGGCAGGCGGCGCTTCAGGTGCGCGGCAAGGCAATCCGACGGCACGACGTCAAACCCCGCGCCGGGCAGCACCGCGATTCCGGCGGCCTTCGCCTCGGCGTCCCGCGCGGCGAGCGCCTCGAACACGTCGATCTCGCCGGTGATGTCGATATAGTGCGCGCGCGCCGCGAGGCAGGCCTCCAGCATCGGCGCCGACGTGCGCGAAAACGGCCCGGCGAGGTGCAGCACCGTGCCGACGCCGCCGAGTTCGTCCGCGACACGCCCCTTGAGATCGAACACACGGGAGGACAGGCCGGTCTCATCGGCAAGCGCTTCGACCGCCTGACGATTGCGGCCCGCCAGAACCGGCCTCAACCCGCGTGCCAGCGCGCGCTCCACCACGAGACGGCCGGTGTAGCCGTTCGCGCCGTAGATGAGGATGTCTCCGCCCATGCGGGAGAGCCTAACGGGTTTCGCGCGCTCCGAACAGCGCCGAGCCGATACGCACATGTGTAGCGCCAAGCTGCACGGCCGTCTCGAAATCGGCAGACATGCCCATGCTGAGCCCGGCGAGCCCGTGCCGGGCCGCAAGCTTCGCGAGCAACGCGAAATAGGGCGCCGGCTCCTTGTCGGCAGGAGGCACGCACATCAGCCCGGCGAGCGGGATGTCCGCGGCGCGGGCTTCATCCAGAAGCGCCGGGAGATCGTCGATGGCAACGCCGCCTTTCTGCGACTCGTCGCCGATGTTCACCTGCACGAAGCAGGGCACGCGGCGCCCCGACGCCGCCATCGCCTTCGCGAGCGCGGCGACGAGCGAGGAGCGATCGAGCGAATGAATGACGTCGAACAGCGCGACGGCCTCGGCCGCCTTGTTGGACTGGAGCTGGCCGACGAGGTGCAGCTCGACACCCGGAAACGCTTCGCGGAGCGCAGGCCATTTTGCCGCCGCCTCCTGCACGCGATTCTCGCCGAACACGCGCTGGCCCGCTTCGAGCAGCGGGCGGATGTCATCGGCCGCGAAGGTCTTGGACACGGCGACGAGCGTCACATCCGGCTTGCGGCCTGCGCTCTTCGCGGCCTTTTCGATGCGGGCATGAATGTCGGCGAGCGTCTCGGCAGCGGTCATGCGCTTCCCTATAGAGAGGGGGATGCGACGCCGCCACTCCCGCCAGCCCCTGCCCGAGACGTTGCCTGAAATCTGGCTGTTCACCGACCCGCGCATGGGCGAGACGCTGTGGGACGCCATCCGCCGCCTGCCACGCGGCAGCGGTATTGTGCTCAGGCATTATGGCACAGCCGACCGGCGCGCTATCGCAAAGCGCGCAGCGGCTCTGGCACGGCGGCATGGGCACATGCTTGTCGTCGCGGGCGACGCCCGGCTCGCGCGTGCCGTAGGCGCGGCGGGGGTCCATATGCCGGACGGCGGGCGGGCGGCACGTGACGTCATAACGGCAGCGTCACATGATCGCGCCGGGCTGGTGCGGGCGCGAAGGGCAGGTGCACGGCTGGTATTTCTCTCCCCCGTGTTCCCGACACGCTCGCACCCCGGCGCCCGGACGCTCGGCCCGCTCCGGTTCGGGCTGATGGCGCGTGGGGCGGGGATAGCTGTCGCCGCGCTCGGCGGCATGAACCGCAAGCGCTACGTGCGGATGCAGCCGCTCGGCGCGCAGGCATGGGGCGCGATCGACGCGTGGGTATGAGAGGTTTTTGTTCGCTCCTCTCCCCGCGAAGAGAGAGGGGAACGTGCGGAACCGGTTCTAGAAGCTGAAGGAGGTGCCGAGGTAGACCGCGCCGGCTTCGGCGTCAGTGCCGAGCCGCTCGCCGCGGCGCAGCAGGTAGCGGCCTGAGGGGTCCGGTTCCGACATCTGGTAGCGGACGCCGCCGATGACCGAGAGGCGCGGGCTCAGCGCATAGGCGCCGCCAAGCTCGACCGTGTAGCGCTTGTCGAGGCTGAGCGGGTTCACCCAGCCGTCCGCATCGCGCTCGGCGTTCAACTGAAGCGCGGTCTTCCAGCGGCTGCCGCGATAGGAGAGACCGAGGTCGATGCCTTCGCGCTCGTCGCTGAGCACGCTCGCGATCTTGCTGTAGCCGCCGGTGAGCGCGAAGCCCTTGAGCGCAACCGACACGTCGAAGTTGTAGGCGGTCGCCGCTTCGGTCTCGGCCGGACGCGCGGTCTCCGGCGCGCCCGCGCGGACGACGCGCGACGTGACGCCAAGCGCCAGCGCCTTGCTGTCGCGGCTCTTGCCCGAAGGCGTGAAGCGGAACGTGCGCTCCTGCGACGCACCGGCAACTCCTGCGCGGCGGGCGTTGTCGAGCATTGGCGGCGTGAACGAGCCGAGCGTTTCGGCCTTGAGCGGAGTCACCACGCCCGCCGTCGTCGTCAGCTTGCGCTTCGTTTCCGAAGGCGTTGCGGCGGCGGCCTTGTCGGCCGCGACCTTCTCGACAGGCTTCTTGGTGGAGGCCGCGGCGGGCAGCGCGCACAGCATCAGGCCCGCGGAAATCGCGGCCAGTGCCTTCGTCGCGTGTGTCCCAACCCGAATCATAACCCCCACGCTTCTGTCGCGTCGCTATGACAACTACGTGACAGAACTACAGATTCCTCCGCACGAATCCGAGTCCGAATCGCTCATTCTGCGGCGACCGGCCGGGTTCGTTCCAACCTGTTGCAACATCTCAACAGCGAATGCAACGCGAAGAGGGGCTATGCGCCCCCGAAAGCGCTGCCTATAACGGCCGCCGAGCAAGCCTGATGGAGCGGAAATCCACGTGAAGACGAGTGCACGCATTATGGGTCTGGCGGTCGCGCTGGCCCTGCTCGCCGCCTGCGGAGGCAAGAAGGCCGCGCCGCGCGCCGACCTCGCCGCCGCGACGACGACGACGATCGGCGTCAATTCCTATCTCTGGCGGGCGAGCCTCGAAACGCTGGCGTTCATGCCGATGGCGCAGGTCGATTCGAACGGCGGCGTCATCGTTACCGACTGGTATGCCAATCCGCAGGCACCCGGTGAGCGCGTGAAGGTCACCGTCTACATCCTCGACCGCGAGCTGCGCGCCGACGCGCTGCGCGTCGCCGCCGTCCGCCAGCAGCAGCAGGGCGGCAACTGGGTGGATGCCCCGGTGCGCGCCGGCACCGTGCAGAAGCTGGAGGAAACCATCCTCGCCCGCGCCCGCGACATGCGCAGGGCCGTGTATCAGGGCTAAAGGCCGATGACGCGATTCAATCCCGCGGTCGCCGACGGCCGCTGGCAACGCATTTGGGAAGAGCGCCGGGCCTTTGCGGCGGACAGCGCGTCCGAAAAGCCGAAGACCTATGTGCTGGAGATGTTCCCCTATCCGTCGGGGCGGCTCCACATGGGCCACGTGCGCAACTACACGATGGGCGACGTGATCGCCCGCTTCCGCCGCGCGCGCGGTTTCGAGGTACTGCACCCGATGGGCTGGGACGCCTTCGGGATGCCCGCCGAGAATGCCGCCTTCGAGAAGAAGACGCACCCCGAAAGCTGGACGCGGCAGAACATCGCGGCGATGCGCGAGCAGTTCAGGAGTCTCGGCTTCGCGCTCGACTGGAGCCGCGAGTTCGCGACCTGCGACGCCGAATATTACGGCCATGAGCAGGCGCTGTTCCTGAAGATGTACGAGGCAGGCCTCGTCTACCGTAAGGAAAGCTACGTCAACTGGGACCCGGTCGACATGACCGTGCTCGCCAACGAGCAGGTGATCGACGGCAAGGGCTGGCGCTCCGGCGCGCCCGTCGAGCGCCGCCTGCTGAGCCAATGGTTCCTGAAGATCACCGCCTTCGCCGACGACCTGCTCGACGGGCTTTCCGGCCTCGACCAGTGGCCGGACAAGGTGCGGCTGATGCAGGAGAACTGGATCGGCCGCAGCCGGGGCCTCAAGTTCCGCTTCGCGATCGAAGGCCGCGACGACGGCCTCGACGTGTTCACGACGCGCCCCGACACGCTGTTCGGCGCGAGCTTCGCCGCCATCGCCGCCGACCACCCGCTCGCCGCCGAATGCGCCGCGAAGGACGCGGGCCTTGCCGCCTTCCTCGAGGAGTGCCGCAAGACCGGCACCTCCGCCGAGGCCATCGAGACCGCGGAGAAGAAGGGTTACGACACGGGCCTGCGCGTCGTGCACCCGCTCGACCCGACGTGGACGCTGCCGGTGTTCGCGGCGAATTTCGTGCTGATGGAGTACGGCACCGGCGCCGTCTTCGGCTGCCCGGCGCACGACCAGCGCGACCTCGACTTCGCACGGAAATACCAGCTCCCGGTGACGCGCGTCGTCGGCGATGCGGACGCGCCGATCGGTGACGAGGCTTATGTCGGCCCCGGACGGCTCGTGAACTCCGGCTTCCTCGACGGCATGGAGGTCGACGAGGCGATCGCAGCGGTGATCGCGCGCGCCGAGGCGGAAGGCTGGGGCGAGGGCACGACGCAGTTCCGCCTGCGCGACTGGGGCGTCTCGCGCCAGCGCTATTGGGGTACTCCGATACCGGTGATCCATTGCGGCGATTGCGGCGTGGTGCCGGTGCCGGAAGACCGGCTACCGGTGCGGCTGCCCGCCGACGTGACCTTCGACACGCCGGGCAACCCGCTGGAGCATCATCCGACGTGGAAGAACGCCGATTGCCCGAAATGCGGCAAGCCGGCGCGGCGCGAGACCGACACGCTCGATACGTTCGCGGATTCGAGCTGGTATTTCATCCGCTTCGCCAGCCAGCCGAAGGACAAGCCCTTCGACCGCGCCGAGGCGGAAAGCTGGCTGCCGGTGAACCAGTATATCGGCGGCGTCGAGCACGCGATCCTGCACCTGCTCTACGCACGGTTCTGGACGCGCGCGTTGAAGGCGTGCGGCCTCATCGACCTCGAGGAACCGTTCCGGCAGCTCTTCACGCAGGGCATGGTGACGCACGAGACGTACCGCGCCGCCGACGGCCGCTGGCTGCTGCCGAGCGAGGTCGAGCGGCGCGAGGGCAATCTCGTCGAAACGGCGACCGGCGGGCCGGTGACGGTCGGCCGCGTCGAGAAGATGTCGAAGTCGAAGAAGAACACCGTCGACCCGTCGCCGATCCTCGACCAGTACGGCGCGGACGCCGTGCGCTGGTTCGTGCTGTCCGACTCCCCGGCCGAGCGCGACCTGCAATGGACCGAGGCGGGCATCGAGGGCGCGTGGCGCTTCGTGCAGCGCGTCTGGCGGCTCGTGAACGAGACCAAAGATGATGCTGGCGGCGAGGATGCCGCGCTGACGCGCGCCGCGCATGTCGCCATCGACGGCATCACCGCGGACATCGAGGCGCTGCGCTTCAACAAGGCCGTCGCCAAGAGCTACGAGCTTGCCGCCGCGATCGAGAAGGCCGCGCCGTCCTCGGCGCGTCGCCACGCGGTGAAGATGCTCGTGCAGCTCGTCTCGCCCGCCATGCCGCACCTCGCCGAGGAAGCGTGGGAAGCGCTCGGCGAGGCGGGCCTTGCCGTCGACGCGGCGTGGCCGGAGGCGGACCCCGCCATGCTGGCTGAGGACACCGTGACCATCGCCATCCAGGTGAACGGCAAGCTGCGCGACGAGGTGGAAGCGCCGAAGGGCGCGGCGCGCGAGGACATGGAAGCGCTGGTGCTGACCCGCGAGAAGGTGCAGCGCGCGCTCGACGGCAAGAGCCCGCGCAAGGTGATCGTGGTGCCCGACCGGCTGGTGAACCTCGTCGCATGAGGCGCGCCGCCGCCCTGCTGCTCCTGCTGATGGCGGGCTGCGGGCTGCAACCGGTCTATTCGGGCGGCAGCAAGGGGCCGGGCGCGACCATCCTCGCCGGGATCGACGTCCCGGTGATCCCGGAGAAGTCCGGTTATCTGGTGCGGCAGGCGCTACTCGACCGCCTGCCGGACGCGAGCGGCGAGCGCCACTACCGCCTGATCGTGAAGCTCGACGACAGCATCAGCGGCTTCGGCGTGCGCGGCGACGATTCGATCTCCCGCGAACGGCGGCAACTCCGCGCACGCTGGCAGCTCGTCGAGGATTCGACCGGCGCGGTGCTGATCGACGCCGCCGCGCGATCGGACGCGGGCATCGACATCGTCAGCTCCGAATATGCGGTGATCGCGGCCGAGAACGCCGCGCTCGAACGGCTTTCCGAAGACATCGCCCAGCAGATCATCGCGCGCGTCGCGCTGTTCGCGCGCAGCGAAGCTGCCCGGTGAAAGCGGCATGAAGGCCGCCGATCGCAAGGCGATCGACGCGGCGCTGGCGCGCTTCGACCCCGCCACGAGGCTGGTCCTGCTCTACGGCCCCGACGAGGCGCAGGCGCGCGAGATCGCCGACCGTTTCACCGCGCTGCTCGCATCCGTCGACGACCCGATGGGGCGTATCGACTTCGATCCCGCCGCGCTCGCGGGCGATCCCGCCCGCCTTGCCGACGAGGCCGCCGCCGTCTCGATGTTCGGCGACCGGCGGCTGATCCGCGTCGACGGCGCGGGCGACGCTTGCGCCGCCGCCGTCGAGGCGCTGCTGACCGCGCCCGCCGCGGGCAATCCCGTGGTGATGGTCGGCACGGCGACGCTGAAGGCGACGTCCGCGCTCGTCAAGACCGCGAGCGCATCGCCGCTTGCGATCGTCGCGCAGTGCTTCGTGCCCGATGCGCGCGAGGCGGTGGACATGGTGATCGACGCCTGCGCGCGCCACGGCCTCAAGCCCTCACGCGAGGCGTCGGAGGCACTCGCCGCCGGGTTCGGCGCGGAGCGCGGCGTGCTCGCGCGCGAGCTCGAAAAGCTCGCGCTCTACCTCGACGCGGCGCCGGACCGGGTGCGGGCGCTTGAAACGGACACGCTCGCCGAACTCGGCGCGGCGATGGCCGAATCGGATTTCGACGCGCTGGTGAACGCGGTCGCAGGCGGCGATTCCGCCGAGGCCGAGGTGCAGGCGGCGAAGCTAGACCGCAACGGCATCGTCGGGATTCCGCAGCTTCGCGCCGTGGCGCGGCGATTGACCCTGCTCGGCGAGCTGAGGCGCATCATCGACAGCGGGCGCAGCGCGCGCGAGGCGGTGGAAGCCGCGCGGCCGCCGATCTTCTGGAAGGAGCGCGACCGGGTCGCGCGGCAGGCCTCCGCATGGAACACGCCGGCGCTGCGGAGCGGTCTTTCGCGTCTGCTGGAAGCGGAGCGCCAGATCAAGTCGCCGGGCGCGGCAAGCCCCGAGCTGCTGACGTCGCGCGCGTTGCTGGCGGTGGCGCATCTCGCGCGGCGGCGGCGCTGACAGGCGCCGGAAAAGGCGGCTAATGCCGCCCGGCAACGAAGGTCGCGAGACGCAGCAGGCCGCGATCCACCACGGACTGATCGAGCGGGCGGTCCAGCGCCCGCAGCAGATCCTGCAGATCCGGGTTTTGCAGATCGGCACACGCCGGGGGCCGTGCGGCTGCACCCCTGTCGTCTCTGCTGCCCGTGTCCTTTTCGGCCATCTTGTTTTCCACTTCAGCGCGTGCGGCCCCCATCCGGCAGGCACGATGCGCCATTATCGTTAATGTTCCCTCACGGCAGGAAACGCGCGGCAACGGATTCGGGTCCCCCTGCCGCGGCCGCGGGCGCGACTGCGTTGCAAACGTGCATCACCCGCCGACGCGGCGTCAATGCCGGGATGAACGAAAAGCCGCCCGGCCCGGCGGGGGAGCACGGACCGGGCGGCGATCAAGGCCGGACGCACGGGGGACTTGGCGTCGCGGCCCTTTCGGACACCGTCGGAGCACTTCGCCGCGGGGGCGGCCTTGTGCCCTTCTTTCAGCAGGCCGCCCGGCGGGAACGGAGAGGAACCAGGGGGACGAACCGCCGCTGATCGGCCTGCACGCACAGGTCTAGCCCCGGAATCGTAAACAACCGGTAAACGGAACACGCATAGGTTGTATGGTGCGCGCAAAAAGTTGCGCCGGACGACTTTCAGGCCCGTGCTAGCGCCGCAGCGCGGCGCGCAGGCGGGCGAACGCTTCGAGGTGGCGCGCCCTTTCGGCTTCCGCCGCGGCGCGCAACGCCGCGCCTGATTCGGACCCTCCGAGCGCCTCGGCGATCTCCCCGAACGGCACGGCCGCGCGCTCGAGCCGGCTGAGCTGAAGCTCCGCCGCCGCCCATGCGCTTTCACCCGCATCGGCGCGCGCGGCGGCGGCCACGGCGGTTTCGGCGGCCTTCAGCGCCTCGGCCCACGCACCGCGCACCGCCGCGAGACGCGATTCGAGCGCGGGCAGATCGAGCTCGGGTGCAGGGGTGGAAGGGGCCTCCGCCGCGGGCGGTGCAGCGACGCAGGGACGCGGTCCCGTGGACTGCGATGCGGGCGGCGATTCGGCGGCCGGGCCGCAGGGGACGTTCGGCGATCCCGGCACGCGCGCCAGCGACGGCCATTCGCCGCCGCGGTCCGCGCAAGCGCCGAGCATCAGGGAAACGGCCAGAAAAGCCGGGAAAGACGGATACCGCATCACGGCGGGACGATAGAGAGGCCGCCCCGCGGCCGCAAGCGCGGGCACGGCCCGGACCACGGTCTGGACCGGGGTACAAACACGGGCTTGAACCCGATGCCGGAGGCGACTATGTAGCGCCCTCTCGTGCGCGCCCGTAGCTCAGCTGGATAGAGCATCAGACTACGAATCTGAGGGTCGGACGTTCGAATCGTTCCGGGCGCGCCATTTCTTCTTCCCCGCCGTTTGCCGCAGCCGCTTTCGGGGCTATCGTCCCGGCGCACGCGCCGATAAAGCAGCGGCATGGGCGACTACCGCATCATTGATGTCCAGCTCGACGACCGCACCATCCTGTGGCGCAGCGCCGATATCGAGCAGGAGCGCCGGGTCGCCATCTTCGATCTCCTCGAAGGCAACAGCTTCCGGCTCGTGACGCCGCGCGGCGGCGACCACGAGGGGCCGTACCGGATTCGCCTGCGCGTCGAGGACGGGCGGCTCGCCATCGACGTCTCCGGCAGCGACGGCACGCATATCGAGACGATCGTGCTGGCACTGTCGCCGTTCCGCCGCGTGATCCGCGAGTATTTCGCGATCTGCGAAAGCTATTACCAGGCGATCCGGCAATCGACGGCGGGCCAGATCGAAACCGTCGACATGGCGCGGCGCGGCATCCACAACGCCGCCGCCGAAACGCTGATCGAGCGTTTCGGCGGCAAGATCGAAGTGGATTTCGACACGGCGCGGCGGCTATTCACGCTGATCTGCGTGCTGCACATCCGCGGCTGACGCATTTTCGAAGAAGGGCGGGCCTTCATGGCGGTGATGTCCGACAAGTGGATTCGCGCGCAGGCGCTGGAAAGCGGCATGATCGAGCCGTTCGTGGACGGCCAGCGCCGCGAGGGCACGATCAGCTACGGGCTTTCCTCCTACGGCTACGACGCCCGCGTCGCCGACGAGTTCAAGATCTTCACCAACGTCGATTCGGCGATCGTCGACCCGAAGAACTTCGCGTCGAACAGCTTCGTCGACCGCAAGACCGACGTGTGCATCATCCCACCCAACTCGTTCGCGCTCGCCCGCACGGTCGAGTATTTCCGCGTGCCGCGCGACGTGCTCGTCATCTGCCTCGGCAAGTCCACCTACGCGCGCTGCGGCATCATCGTGAACGTGACGCCGCTGGAGCCGGGCTGGGAAGGCCACGTGACGCTGGAATTCTCGAACACGACGCCGCTGCCCGCGCGCATCTATGCGAACGAGGGCGCCTGCCAGTTCCTGTTCCTGCAGGGCAACGAGCCGTGCGAGACCAGCTACGCCGATCGCGCCGGCAAGTACATGGGCCAGCGCGGCGTGACGCTGCCGCGGCTTTGAGGCGGTGAGCGACGAACAGGCGCGCCGCGGCCTCGCGGCGGGGGTCGGCGCTTTCCTGATCTGGGGGCTGATGCCCCTCTATCTGCGCCTGTTCGACGGGATTTCGGCGGGCGACGTGCTGGCGCACCGCGTGCTCTGGTCGTTCGTGCTGCTGGCGGTCGCCGCCGCGGCGATCCGGGGCTGGCCGCGGCTGCGCGCAGCGCTCGGGAGGCCGCGCCTGCTGGCGATGCTCGCGGCGAGCGGGCTCCTGATCGCGACCAACTGGCTGATCTACACGTGGGCGGTGCTGAACGGGCGCACACTCGACACCAGCCTCGGCTATTTCATGCAGCCGCTGCTCAACGTCGCGCTCGGCGTGCTGCTGCTGAAGGAGGCGTTTCCGCCGGCGAAGCGCATCGCCGTGGCGCTGGCCGTGACCGGCGTCGCCATCGTCACCATCGCGCACGGCGCGCTTCCCTGGGTTTCGGTTGGCCTCGCCTTCTCCTTCGGCTTCTACGGCTTCATCCGGAAATACACCGCCGTCGATCCCGTTACCGCGCTCATCGTGGAGACGGGCTTCGTCGCGCCCCTGGCGGCCGGCTGGCTGGCGTTGGCGCCGGGCGGGCTGTTCCGGCATGACTTCATCACCGACGCGGCGCTGGTCGGCTCCGGCCTCGTCAGCATCATCCCGCTCGGCATGTTCGGTTTCGCCGCGCGGCGGCTGTCGCTCTCGACGCTCGGCATGTTGCAGTACATCGGGCCGTCGATGGTGTTCCTCGTCGCCGTCTTCGTGTTCGGCGAACCGCTCGACATCTGGCGGCTCGCCGCCTTTGCCTGCATCTGGGCGGGGCTCGTCGTCTTCTCCATCGGCGGCTTGCGCGCCGCCGCAACTCCCATCCGGCCTCGGCCTTGACCAGATCAAGGCCGAGGCCGGGCTTTCCGATGTCGCATGTCTTTTCGCAAAACCGGTTCCCACTTTTGCGAGACATGCTTTAGATCGTAAGCGCATGGACAAGATCATCATTCGCGGCGGCAGGCCGCTTTCCGGGCGCATCGCCATCTCGGGCGCGAAGAACGCCGCGCTGACGCTGATGCCCGCGGCGATCCTCACCGAGGAACCGCTGACGCTGCGCAACCTGCCGCGCCTCGCCGACGTCGACACCTTCGGCCACCTGCTGAACCAGCACGGCGTCTCGACACTGATCGAGGGCCACCGGCGCGGCGAGTTCGGGCGCGTGATGACCATCAAGGCGGCGCGGCTCACCTCGACGCTCGCGCCCTACGACATCGTGCGCAAGATGCGCGCCTCGGTGCTCGTCTTGGGGCCGCTGCTGGCGCGCGCGGGCGAGGCCACCGTGTCGCTGCCCGGCGGCTGCGCGATCGGCAACCGGCCGGTCGACCTGCACCTGAAGGCGATGGAGGCGCTCGGCGCCGAGATCGAGGTGACGTCGGGCTACGTGAAGGCGACCACAGCGAAGGGCCTCGTCGGCGGCCGCATCGCGTTCCCGCTCGTCTCCGTCGGCGCCACCGAGAACTCCCTGATGGCCGCCGTGCTCGCGCGGGGCGAGACGGTGATCGAGAACGCCGCGCGCGAGCCGGAGATCGTCGACCTCGCCCACTGCCTGAACGCAATGGGCGCGAAGATCGAGGGCCACGGCACGCCGACGATCCGCGTGCAGGGCCGCACCAGCCTGCACGGCGCGACCTACGCGGTGATGCCGGACCGGATCGAGGCGGGCAGCTACGCCTGCGCGGTCGGCACGGCGGGCGGCGAGGTGGAGCTCGCCGGGGCAGAGCTCGGCACGCTTGGCGTCGTCGCGGACCGGCTGCGCGACGCGGGGCTGGAGGTGGAGGCCACCGAAGCGGGGGTGCGCGTGAAACACACCGGCCGCATCCGCGCCATCGACATCGAGACGCAGCCGTTCCCCGGCTTCCCCACCGACATGCAGGCGCAGTTCATGGCGATGCTGGCACTCGCTGAAGGCACCAGCCATCTCACCGAGACGATCTTCGAGAACCGCTACATGCATGTGCCGGAACTGGCGCGCATGGGCGCGGACATCCGCGTTTCCGGCCGCACCGCCGAGGTGCACGGCGTCGCGAAGCTGACCGGCGCGCAGGTGATGGCGACCGACCTTCGCGCCTCGATGAGCCTCGTGCTCGCGGGCCTCGCCGCGGAGGGCGAGACGGTGGTGAACCGCGTCTATCACCTCGACCGCGGCTACGAGCACCTCGAGGAGAAGCTCTCCGGCGCGGGCGCCGACATCGCGCGGGTTCCCAGTGACTGAGCGGCTGCACCTCCTCGCCGCGGACGAGGCGGACCTCGAAACGCTCTCCGCGCTGATGCAGGACGCCGCCGTGAAAAGCGGCGACGTCGCCTACGACGTAAAAGCGCGGCGGCTCGTTCTCATCGCCAACCGCTACCGCTGGGAGACGCGGCAGCCCTCCCGCGTGCGCTGCGCGCTGCGCCTCGATTCACTGACCGGGCTCAAGCGGCGGGGCTGGCCGTCTCCGGACACGGTGCTCGACCTGCTCGCGCTGCGCTGGGCGGACGGCGGCATCGAGCTCGATTTCGCGGGCGGCGCCGCGCTGCGTGCCGAGGCCGAATGCATCGACGTCGAGCTGCACGATCTCAGCGGCCCATGGGGCACACGGCGCACGCCGCGCCACACGCTCTAGAGCCTGATTTACGTTTCAGGCTGATTCAGCCTGAAATGATCGCGGTCTAGGAGCGTTCCTTCAGCAGCTTCTCGCGCCCGGCGAACAGCAACCGGTCCTCTTCCCGGAAGCCGCGATACCAGAGCACGATGCCGTAGGTGGCGAGGATCGCCGGAAGCCCGAGCACGAGTTCCCAGTACGCGGGCAGGTAGCGCTGCACGAGGATGCCCACGGCGAAGGCCGCGCCCGCCGCGAGCAGCATCGGCCAGCGCCAGCCGGAGACGGGCTCGCCGAGCGTGGCGCGCAGCAGCCGCGATTTCACGACCGTCGCGAACAGCGCCGAGGCGAGCAGCGCGGCGGCGGGCGCGACACCGTTCACCGCCGCGTTCGGGGACTCCGCCGGGAACAGCACGCGGAACAGCGGAATGAAGGCGAGCGTGAGGCCGACCTGCACGCCGAGCGTCGCGACCGACAGCATCAGGTTGCGATGCCGCGCCGTGTAGACGAGGCAGGTCTCCGCGACCGCGCCCGTCACGTAGGCGATCTCGGCGAGCAGCAGCAGGTTGAGGATCATGGTGCCGCTGCCGAAGCCTTCGCCGACGAGATCGAGCACGGCCTCGCCGGTCATGCCGAGCGACAGGGCGATGCCGATCTGCGCGGCGAGGATCCAGAAACCGACCTGCCGGAGATGCCCGGCGATGACGGCATTG
>JACFNY010000007.1:0-715 GCA_019454625.1 Sphingomonadaceae bacterium | reverse complement strand
GCCCCTTGGTGATGACCGGCGCGAGGATCGGGTCGAACGTCACCTTCAGCTTCTGCGGCAGCGTCACCACCTGCTGCGCGACATAATAGATGCCGAGCACCGTGGGCGTCGCGAACTGGCCGAGGATCAGCAGGTCGATGCGGCGCGACGCCCACTCGATGGCGTCGGCGCCCGCGATCGGCAGGTTCTCCCGCATCATGCGGAACAGACGGACGGGATGCGGACGCCAGCCGTGCGGCAGGCCGAACAGGCGCACGCACGGCACGATCGACGCGACGAACGCCGCGCCGAGCGAGACGGCGTAGGCGATGATCATCGCGTCCGGCTTCCATTCCGGGATGAAGGCGAGCGCTGCGGCGAAGATCGTCAGCACCCACGGCTCGACGATCGAGCGGGCGGTCACGGTCGCGCCGACGCGGTGCCGGTAGGCGAGCGCGGCAAGCGCGACGTCCGAGCCGACGATGAAGATCGCCGTGAGCGGGAAGATGCGGTCGAGCCCCGAGATCTTGCTGTTCGGGAAGACGATCTGCGGCACCGCGACCATGATGAGCGCGCCCAAGAGCGACAGCATCCACGCGAGCACCAGCCCGTCGCCGATGACGTGGCTTTCCGGCCGGTCGCCCTTGCTCAGCTCCTTGGCGAGGCCGCGCTTGAGGCCGATGGTGGCGAGCGCCGCCATCAGCTCGACGATCATCGTCGCGTAAGCGAAACGGCC
>JACFNY010000415.1 GCA_019454625.1 Sphingomonadaceae bacterium | reverse complement strand
AGAAGGCGACGCCGACGGTCTTGGTGCCGAGGTCGAGGCCCGCGAGGACGCCGCCCGAAGGAAGCGCCGCCGCGAACTCGGCGGCCGAGCGCGTGCTCACTTGGTGCGCCGGGGAGACGCGGCGGGCGCCGTCAGCGCCGCCTGCGTTCGGCGTTCGGCGTCCGTGCGCAGGTTCGCCCAGAACAGCGGATAGTCGTAGACGTGGTAGTTGTTGCCGGGCAGCACGTAGGAGCGCAGCGCCTTCGGCGGCTTCTCGCCGATGCTGAGATAGCCCTTCTCCATGCACTGCGCGCCGACGACGCCGGGTTCCAGCGCCGCGTCCTCGTAGGTTTCGTCGAACGGGATCAGCGTGCCGAGGTTGCGGGCCGCGCCGTAGGGGTCGGGCTCGGCCGCCGGGATCACGCCAGCCGCGTCGACGGGATTCTCGGCTTCCGCCGGCGCCTCGTCGCCCTCCGCCGTCACCGTTTCGTCGTTCTCCGCACCTACCGCAAGCGGCAGCGTCGGCCCAGCGAGCGGATCGGTGCAGAGCAGGTGCGTGTCCTTGCGCGGTTCGCCGGTGAGGCCGGTGGTCGTGTAGAACGGATTGAAGATGGATTCCGGCTGCGCGGGCTCGGCATAGCTCTGGTACGCGATGATGCAGCGCGTCTCCTCCGGCGTCTCGCAGGGCTTGAGGCCGAGCGCCGGAAGGTCCGCCTCGATCGAGATCGGCCAGCCGATCAGGTACGCCGCGACGATGCGGTCCGCGACCGGCGTGCCGGCGATCTTCTGCGCGAGCAGCGAGACGAGGTGCAGCGAGCCCTGGCTGTGCCCGGCGAGGATGATCTTCCGGTCCGCCGGGATCTCGCGCAGGAACAGCTCGAACGCCTTCTCGACGTCGCTATAGGCGAGCGCGAACGCCTTCGCCGAATCCGGCTCGCCGAGCGACAGGAAGGCGCCGAACGTCGCCTGCCGGTACTTCGGCGCCCAGATCTCGCCGATGCCGTTGAACACGCTCGCCTGGCTCTTCAGGAACACGGTCTGCCGGAAGCGCGGATCGCCGGTGAGCGCGATGGGGGCGTTCCAGCGGTCGCCGCGCAGGTAGGTGGTCGGGTGCACGTAGAAGACCGCGACGGCGGGCTTCGGCGCCGGGCTGTAGCCCTCGGGCGTCCAGCGCACGACGTCGGCCGGGATGCCGGGGCGGGCGAGCCACGCGTCCGCGCGGTCGTAAAAAGTGGGCGGCGGTTTCGGGCTTTCCGCGAAGCTCACCTCCGGCACGAAGGCGGCGCGCATCAGGTAGGGCGCGAACAGCCGGTACGCGAACGTGCCCGCGATCGCGAGGATGATGAGAGCGGCGATGATGGCGAGAAACCGACGCGCGGCCAAGTTGCTGGACTCCTTTGATCGGGCGCTTAGCATGGTGTCCATGCGACGAGAATACAGGGGTTAACACCATGCGTATCACTGAGGTTCCTTTTGCCGTTTGCATCGCCCTGCCGCTTGCCGCCTGCGCGGCGGGTGGCGCATCGCCCGCGCTTCACGACCTCGTGATTCGCGGCGGCACGATCTACGACGGCTCCGGCGCCGCCGCGCAGGTCGGCGACGTCGCCATCGACGGCGACAAGGTGGTCTCGGTGGGGCCCGCCGCGCGCGGGCGGACGGAGATCGACGCGACCGGCCTCGCCGTGGCGCCGGGCTTCATCAACACGCACAGCTGGGCGACCGAATCGCTGCTCGTCGACGGGCGCGGTCTCGGCGACCTCAAGCAGGGCGTGACGCTTGAGGTGATGGGCGAGGGCTGGACCATGGGTCCCCTCAACGACAGGATGAAGGCGCTCCAGACGAGCCGCATGGGCGACGTGAAATACGACATCACGTGGACCAGCCTCGGCGAGTATCTGACCCGCCTCGAAACGCAGGGCATCGCGCCCAACGTCGCGAGCTTCGTGGGCGCGTCGACCGTGCGCATCCATGAACTCGGCGAGGACGACGTCGACCCCAGCCCCGAGCAGCTCAAGCGGATGCAGGGGCTGGTGAGGGCCG
>JACFNY010000414.1 GCA_019454625.1 Sphingomonadaceae bacterium | reverse complement strand
GACGAGATCGTCGTCTATGACGGGCCGGGCTTCTTTTCCGCGCCGCGCGTGTGGTGGATGTTCCGCCTGATGGGCGCGGACAAGGTCTATGTGCTCGACGGCGGGCTCGACCGCTGGCGGCGCGAAGGACGGCCGGTGACGGCCGAGACGACGAAGATCGCCTCCTGCTTCTTCGAGATCGACTGCGATCCCTCGCGCGTCGTCTCCTTCGACGAGATGAGGGCGATCGTCGCCGGAGGCACGGCGCAGATCGCCGATGCGCGGCCCGCCGGACGTTTCGCCGGAACCGAGCCGGAGCCGCGCCCCGGCATGCGCGGCGGCCACATGCCGGGCGCGCGGAGCGTGCCGGCGTCGTCGCTGTCGCGCGACGGCAGCCTGCTGCCGGTCGAGGAACTGCGCGCTGCCCTCGAAGGCGCCGGACTCGACCTGTCGAGGCCGGTCGTCACCTCCTGCGGCTCGGGAATCACCGCGGCGGTGATCTCGCTGGCGCTGGCCTCGGTCGGGCATGACGACAACAGGCTTTACGACGGTTCGTGGAGCGAGTGGGGCGGGCGGGCCGACACGCCGGTGGCGACCGGTGATGATTGAGGCGATGGCTGGCGCCGGCAAGGCCGCCCGCGCGGCAAAGCGCCTCGATGCGCGCGCCACCCATCTCGAAATGCTGTCGCCGCCGCCGGTCCGGGTGCCGATGCCGTTCGGGCCGCACCTCGCGGTGCTGCGGGTGAAGGAGATTCCGCTCGCCTTCTACCGCTACCTCTACGAGCAGGTCGGCAGGGCCAGCCACTGGGAAAAGCATCGCAATCTCGGCGACGAGGCGTTGTCCGCCATCGTTCACGCCGAAGGCACGGAAATCCGCGTCCTTTATGTCGACGGCGCGCCGGCGGGGTTCTTCGAGCTCGACCTGTCGCGTCTGCCTGACCCCGGATTTCCAGGGCCGGGGGCTGGCGAAGTTCTTTCTCTCGGAAGCGGTGTTCGCCGCGTTCGCGCACGGGCCGTCCCGGCTCGCGATCCAGACCTGCACGCTCGACAGCCCGCGGGCGCTGCAACTTTACCAGCGGATCGGGTTCAACCCCTATGCGTGGTCGCAGGAGAAAGTGACCCCCTGGCTGTGAAGGCGGCCATCGACGGGCGTTAACGATCATGAACGCCGGACAACGGGCCGTTCAGCTCCGTTTCAGTTCCCCCATGCGATGGTCGTCGCAACGAGTTACCCTGTGCCTGATCGAAGGAGAGCCCCCATGATTCGCCGACTGCTCATCGCCGCCACCGCCCTTTCCGTCGTCCTGCCGGGCATCGCCGCCGCCCAGGTCCGCGAATTGCCGCGCGAGATGAACCGCGAGCGCCAGCGGGTCATCGAACGGCAGACCCCCGAGGAAAGGCAGCAGCCCGCCCAGCGGGAGCGCAAGGCGGATCGCACGCCCACCGTCGACATGCCGAACGCCGACCGTATCCTGCGCCAGCTCGACGTGGCGCCGACCACCCGCGTCGCGCCGCAGCGCC
Organism: Sphingomonadaceae bacterium; assembly: GCA_019454625.1. Lineage (GTDB taxonomy): Bacteria > Pseudomonadota > Alphaproteobacteria > Sphingomonadales > Sphingomonadaceae > Sphingosinicella. The sequence continues at coordinate 524 of JACFNY010000414.1, read as the reverse complement.
GGGTCACCGTCGACGAATTCAAGCGCCGCCCGGACCTGCGCCGCGCCGCGCCCTCGATCGAGATCCAGGCGATCAATTTCGAGTTCGGTTCGGCCGAGGTTCCCGCCTCGCAGTACCGCAAGGTCGAGCAGATCGCCAACGCGCTCGATCGCCTGATCGCGCGCCGTCCCGGCACCCGCATCCTGATCGAGGGACATACCGACGCGGTCGGCTCGGACGCCTCGAACTATGCGCTGTCCGAACGCTGGTGCGCGAGTTCGGCGTCCCGGCGCGGGCGCTGGAGACGGTCGGCTACGGCGAGGAATACCTGCTCGTCCCGACGCCCTACGAGAACTGGGAGAACCGCCGGGTCACGCTGCGCCGCGTCGATGAGTTCCTGCGCTGACGACAGATAAAGTGTGAAATCGATTGCCACTTCACACTTCGCCGGAACGTGCTAAGGCAAGTGCCAGATACTGCGCGGACAAAATGCCCCCCTCCCGTCCGCGTGGCCTCCCGACCCGCCGATTGCCCCCCAGTCGGCG
>JACFNY010000413.1 GCA_019454625.1 Sphingomonadaceae bacterium | reverse complement strand
CCGACATTCCTCGTCGCCCTCGCGTTCTGGACGACCCCGTCGGGACTGTCGTGGCTCTACATCCTCGGCATCGGCGCGGGCACGCTCATCGCGCAGATCGCCACGACGCGCGCCTTCGCCATCGCAGAGGCGACCGCCGTGATGCCCTACGATTTCGTGCGCTTCGGCCTCACCATCGCCATCGGCACATGGCTGTTCGGCGAGACCGTGGACGGCGTCACACTGCTCGGCGGCGCGCTCATCCTCGGCAGCGCCATCTATCTCGCCTACCGCGAGGCGATGCTCGCCCGGCGGGGTCCCGCAAGCACGCCGCCGCTCGACTGAACCCCCACACACCTTAGCATGTGGAGAGGTTGCCCCCGCCGCCGCTTCGATTAGGAAGGCGCGCGACAGGCAGTTTTTTGAACACGGGAGATCAGGAATGAAGCTTGCAGGAACGGCAGCGGTCGTGACGGGCGCATCCTCCGGCCTCGGCGCGGCGACGGCGCGCGCGCTCGCCAGGGAAGGCGCGAAGGTCGCCATCTTCGACATGAACGCCGAGAAGGGCGAAGCGGTCGCCGCCGAGATCGGCGGCATTTTCTGCAACGTCGACGTGACGAGCGACGAATCGGTCGACGCGGGCTTCGCCAAGGCGCGCGCCGCGCACGGGCAGGAGCGCATCCTCGTGAACTGCGCGGGCGTCGGCAACGCCATCAAGACTGCGGGCCGCGACAAGGCCACCGGCGCGATCAAGCACTTCCCGCTCGATGCCTTCAGCAAGGTCATCCAGATCAACCTCGTCGGCACGTTCCGCTGCATCGCGAAGTCGGCGGCCGGAATGCTGACGCTCGATCCGCTGGAAGACGGCGAGCGCGGCGCCATCGTCAACACCGCGTCCGTGGCTGCCGAGGACGGCCAGATGGGGCAGGCCGCCTATTCCGCCTCCAAGGGCGGCGTCGTCGGCATGACGCTCCCCGTCGCGCGCGACCTGATGAGCGAGGGCATCCGCGTCAACACGATCCTGCCCGGCATCTTCAACACGCCGCTGATGCAGGCTGCGCCCGACAACGTGAAGGCGGCGCTCGCCGCCTCGGTGCCGTTTCCCAAGCGCCTCGGCGAGCCGGAGGAATATGCGAAACTGGCGCTCGCGATGATCACCATCGGCTATTTCAACGGCGAGGACGTGCGCCTCGACGGCGGCATCCGCATGGCGCCACGTTAAGCAGCGCGCGGTTTCAGGCCCGCCAGCTGGCGGAGGCCGGGCGGCGGGCCCGACCGCAGCACGCCGTAGCGGAACAGCCGCGCGGCGAGCGCGATCACCAGCGCCGCGAAGGCGAGCTGCCAGGCGATCGACGCGAGATGGAGGCCGAGGCCGGTATCGGCGGCGGCGCGGCCCAGCATCATGTAGGGCGCCGACAGCGGGAACCACGACACGAAGCCGTGCCAGAGGCCGCCGGGATTCGCGAGCGCGCCGAGCGTCGAGATCAGGATCACCATCTGCAGGATGGTGACGGGCATCGACAGCGTCTGCACCTCGCGGATCGTCGAGCAGAGGCTGCCGATGCCGAGGTAGATCGCGCCGTAGATGAGATAGGCGCAGGAAAAATAGGCGATGCCGAGCACCAGCAGCTCCGGCCAGCCGCGCGGCGGCGTCGGGATCAGCCCGGCGGGCATCTGCGCCGCCGCGAGCATGAGGCCGCCGCCGAACAGCAGGCCCCACACGGCGATGCCGATCAGCGACACGGCGAGCATGGCGATGAGCTTGCCCGCGTAGATGGCGGGAACCGGCACGGCGGCGACCAGCACCTCGATGATCTTGTTCGACTTCTCCTCGACCATGTTGGAGAGGAGCGCGCCCGCGAGCAGCGAGATGAGCGCGAAGAGCACGGTCGCCGCGCCCGTGGAGAGCACCGGCGCGCCGCGCCGCCCGGCAGGCTGCGCGCCTTCGTCGAGGACGGTGACAGCGACGTCCGGCTGCGCCGCGCGCACCGCCTCGATGCGCGGGGCGAGGCCGGCCGCCGCAAGCGCGCGCTTCGTCCAGGCCAGC
>JACFNY010000006.1:580-19416 GCA_019454625.1 Sphingomonadaceae bacterium | reverse complement strand
AATTCCAGCGCGAGCTACACCGTCAGCCTGCTCAATCCCAAGGTGATCGCCGACATGCGGCTCGCCGACCACGGTTACCGCGTAATCGAGCGCCCGTATTCCAATTTCCTGCCGCAGGACGATGGACGCTACCTGCTGCTCGGCGGCGGTCTGGAGCGGACGCAAGCCGAGTTCCGCAAGTTCTCGAACCACGACGCGGACGTGCTGCCGCAATATTACGACGCGCTCGAAACCGTGGCGGACGTGCTGCGCGACCTGTCGCTGAAAGCGCCGCCCAACGTCGGCGACGGCGTGAAGACGCTGGTCGATGCCGCGCGACAGGGACGCCGCCTCGCGGGGCTCCCGGTAGAGAAGCAGCGCGACGTGCTCGACCTGTTCGTGAAGTCGGCGCGGACGTTCCTCGATTCCTGGTTCGAAAGCGAGGCGGTGAAGGCCGCGTTCGGCTTCGACGCGGTCGTCGGCAACTACGCCTCGCCCGATACGCCGGGATCGGCCTACGTGCTGCTCCACCACGTGTTCGGCGAGGTGAACGGCAAGAAGGGCGCGTGGGGCCACAGCGTCGGCGGCATGGGCAAGATCACCGAGATCATGGCGAAGGTCTGCCGCGACCTCGGCGTCGAGATCAGCCTTGAAAGCCCGGTCGAGACGGTGCTCGTGGACGGCGGCAAGGCAGCGGGCGTGCGCCTCGCGGGCGGCGAGGAGATCGCGGCGGAGCGCGTGATCGCCAACCTCGGGCCGAAGCTGCTCTACGAACAGATGATCGCTCCCTCCGATCTTCCGGCCGATTTCCTGCGCCGCATCCGCGCCTTCAAGGTCGGATCGGGCACGTTCCGTATGAATGTGGCGCTATCGGAACTGCCGCGCTTTTCGAGCCTGCCCGAGCCGGGCGAGCATCTCCAGAGCGGCATCATCATCGCGCCGACGCTCGACTACATGGACCGCGCCTTCCTCGATGCGAAGCAGTACGGCATGTCGAAAAGCCCGATCGTCGAGATGCTGATCCCGTCGATCGTCGACGGCAGTCTCGCACCTCCGGGTCAGCATGTTGCGAGCCTGTTCTGCCAGCAGTTCGCCCCCGAGCTTCCCGATGGGCGAAGCTGGGATGATGAACGCGAAGCCGCGGCGGATGTCATCATCGACACGGTCGAGCGGCACGCGCCCGGCTTCAAGGCGTCAGTGATCGCGCGGCAGATTCACTCGCCGCTCGACCTCGAACGCAAGTTCGGCCTCGTCGGCGGCGACATCATGCACGGCCACATGTCGCTCGATCAACTGTGGTCGGCGCGGCCGATGTTGGGGCATGGCGCGTATCGGGGACCGCTCAAAGGCCTCTACATGTGCGGGGCGGGCACGCATCCGGGCGGCGGCGTCACCGGCGCGCCGGGGCACAATGCGGCACAGGAAATCCTTGTGGACAACAGCGTCCTCGGCAGGTTGTTCAGGCGGGCTTAAATCCCAAGGCAGGCATCCTGTCCGTCGTTGTCGACGATACGTATCCAGCGCTCGATGCGCTTTGCGTAGCGCGCAGTGTAGCCGCGCGGGCTTCGGGCGTCGCGTTTGATGGGGGAGGGGAGGACGGCGACGAGCCGCGCCGCCTCGCTACGCGTCAGCGACTTCGCGCTCTTGCCGAAATAATGCTGCGCGGCCGCCTCCGTGCCGTAGACGCCGATACCGAATTCTGCAACGTTCAGATAGACTTCCATGACTCGCTTCTTGTCCCACATCAACTCGATGAGAACGGTGAAGTAGGCCTCCAGTCCCTTACGGAGCCACGAGCGGCCGGGCCACAGGAAGGCGTTCTTGGCGACCTGCTGGCTCACCGTGGAGCCGCCGCGCAGCTTGCGCCCTTCCGCATTCGCTTCCATCGCCTTGCTGATCGCTTCAGTGTCGAAGCCGAAGTGCGTGCAGAACTTCGCGTCCTCGCCTGCGATCACGGCGCGCGGCAGGTCGGGGTCCATATTCGAAAGCGCGACCCAATCCCGCTTCACGTCCTTGCCGGCGATGAAGTCCTTCGCCATCGGCACGGTGAAGGGCACAGGGACGAAGCGGTAGAGCAGAACCCAGAGGATCGTGAAGGCGAATACGATGAGCAGCGGCCGGACGATGAACCGGACCACCCACGATGTCTTGCCCCGTTTTCGCCCTCTGGCCACGGATCGTCTCTAGCGCGCCGCGTGTTTGTGCTGCAACGGTGCGGGAAGAGATTCGGGGGAATATGATGCGATATCCGCTGCTCACGGCACTTGCTCTCGTCCTTGCGATGCCTATCGCACATGCGCAGGGCGCGAAGGAGTCGATGCCGATCTCGACGCCGGTGGAGGCGCTGAAGCCCGGCGAGTGGGTCTGGTACGACGCCGTCGCGCCGGAAGGACCGGCGATGCTGATCGTCGACCTCTCCACGCAGCGCGCGCAGCTTTACCGGAACGGCGTGCGGATCGGTGTCACCACCGTCTCCACGGGCAAGAAGGGCAAGGCGACGCCCACCGGTATCTTCACGATCCTTCAGAAGAAGAAGGAGCATTATTCCAACCTCTACGACAGCGCGCCGATGCCCTACATGCAGCGGCTGACGTGGGACGGAATCGCGCTTCATGCCGGGAATCTGCCGGGCTATCCGGCCTCGCACGGCTGCATCCGTATGCCGCTCGCCTTCGCGCAGAAGCTCTACGGCGCGACCAGCCTCGGCATGACGGTCATCATCGCCGACGACAGGACGGACACCGCGGACATACGCGACGCCGGCATGTTCCTGCCGGCGAACCCGGCGGATTCGACCGATCTCGAGAACCTGCGCTACCGCTGGCAGCCGGAAAAGTCGCCCGAAGGGCCGGTCACGATCCTCGTCAGCCGCGCGGACAGCCAGATCGTGGTGCTGAGGAACGGCAAGGAGATCGGGCGGTCCAGGGTGCGGTTCCCGGAAGGCGAGATCGGTACCCACGCCATCACGCTCGCTGCGGTCGAAAACGGCGTCGAGCGCTGGCAGTACATCGAGCTTCCCGGCTCCGACGACGTCAGCGGCGCGCCGTTCGACCGCGCGCAGTTCGCCAGCATCGGAATGCCGCGGCAGTTCCGTCTGGACGTTCGCTCGGTGCTGGTGCCCGGCACCACGATCTACGGGACGGACGATCCGATCGTGAAGTCGAAGACGGGCAGGACGCTGACCGTCATCAAGGATTCAGGGCAGCCGGAGTAGGGCCTACGCATCTTCCAGCAGGTGGCGTTCGCTCGCCAGCTTGCGGATGGCCTTCTGCAGCTTTTCGAACGCCCGCACCTCGATCTGGCGCACGCGTTCGCGGCTGATGTCGTACTCCTGGCTCAGCTCTTCCAGCGTCTTCGGCTCCTCGGCGAGGCGGCGCTCGGTGAGGATGTGCCGCTCGCGGTCGTTCAGCACGGACATGGCTTCGGCGAGCAGCGCGGCGCGCAGGCTGCTTTCCTCGCGCTCGGCGACGATCTCGTCCTGAATGGGCCCCTCGTCGGTCAGCCAGTCCTGCCACTGGCCTTCGCCGTCGGGATCGGCGCGCAGCGGCGCATTGAGGCTGGCGTCGCCGCCCATCGCCATGCGCCGGTTCATGGAGATGACCTCGTCGGTCGTGACATTGAGGTCGTGCGCGATCTTCGCGACGTCCTCGGGCTTGAGGTCGCCTTCCTCCAGCGCGCCCATCTGGCCCTTCATGCGGCGGAGGTTGAAGAACAGTTTCTTCTGCGCCGCCGTGGTGCCGATCTTCACGAGGCTCCACGAGCGCAGGATGAATTCCTGGATCGAGGCACGAATCCACCACATCGCGTAGGTCGCGAGGCGGAAGCCCTTGTCGGGCTCGAACTTCTTCACGCCCTGCATCAGGCCGATGTTGCCCTCCGCGATGAGTTCGCTCACCGGCAGGCCGTAGCCGCGATAGCCCATGGCGATCTTGGACACGAGCCGCAGGTGGCTCGTCACCAGCCGGTGCGCGGCCTCGGTGTCCTGATGCTCGCGCCACCGCTTCGCCAGCATGAACTCCTCCTCGGGGGCGAGGATCGGAAACTTGCGGATTTCCGCGAGATAGCGGTTCAGCGAGGCTTCACCGCCGAGGGCGGGAATGGTGGCGGGGACTTTGGCTTCGGCCATGACAGCGACTTTCGGTGATGGCAGGATTTCTGCGGGTATCGGGGTGGGGCGTGCGAGATTCAAACGGCAAGCGCCTCTATGAGTTCCTGAATATCAGACGGGACGGGGCTTTCGAAAGCGAGATTTTCTTGAGTGCGCGGATGCACAAGTTGCAGCGAGCGGGCATGGAGCGCCTGCCTGCCGAACCCGAGCGATTTGAGGACATCGCGGTGAGCTGCGCGTGTGCGGCCATAGAGTGGGTCCCCCAATAACGGATGCTCGCTTGACGCCATATGAACGCGCACCTGATGCGTGCGGCCCGTCTCTAGCCTGCATTCGACGAGCGCGGCGTTCTTCAGCGGCTGGAGCGTGCGGTAGTGCGTGACCGCGGGCTTGCCCTTTCCGGGCGAAACGATGTCCATCTTCTTACGGTGCACCGGATGCCGCCCGATCGCGCCCTCTATTCGACCGGCGGGCGGCGAGGGTCGACCAGCGACGACGGCGAGGTAGCGGCGGCCGATGCTGTGCGCGGCGAACTGGCGGGCGAGCCCTTCGTGGGCAAGGTCGGTCTTGGCGACGACCAGAAGTCCGGAGGTGTCCTTGTCGATGCGGTGCACGATGCCGGGGCGGGCCACGCCGCCGATCCCGGAAAGTTGCCCGGCGCAGTGGTGGAGGAGGGCGTTCACCAGCGTGCCGTCCGGGTTCCCGGCCGCGGGATGAACGACGAGGCCCGCGGGCTTGTCGACGACGATCAGGTCGTCGTCCTCATACACGATATTCAACGGAATCTGCTGGGCCTCGGCCGTGGCCGGGACTGCGGCGGGAACGGCGACGAGCACCTCTTCGCCGCCCATAACGCGCAGCGACGGCGTGGGACGGCGTCCGACGATCGTCACGGCGCCTTCCAGCATCAGCGCTTTCAGCCGCTCGCGCGACAGGCTGGGCACGGCGTCGGCGAGCGCACGGTCGAGCCGTTGCCCGGCGGCCTCGGCCGGAAGGATGACGCTTATGTTCGACTTGCCCCCGCTCATTGGATAGCGATGTTGGCATGATGCTTCGAATTGCAAGGCGGGCGCTCGCGGAAATTCGCGCGGATTGCGCCGCGCGCGCGCCGGAGGAAGCCTGTGGCCTGCTGCTGGGACGCGACGGCCGGGTCGAAAGCGGCTTTGCTGCTGCGAACGTTGCCGACGAAAGGCTGCGGCACTTCGAGATCGACCCCGCCGCGCTTTTTGCTGCGCATCGCGGCGCGCGGGGCGGCGGCCCTGCGATCCTCGGCTGCTATCACTCGCACCCCGATGCGCCGGCGTCTCCCTCGCGTCGCGATGCGGAGCGCGCGCGAGATGCGGGGTGGATCTGGCTCATTCTGGGGCAGGACGGCGAAAAAGCCTACCGTGTCGTCGCAAACGGCCCCATACATGGCCGATTCGAAGCGTTGGTCGTGCAAGAAGTCTGAGAGGCAAGCGTTGGCACGCGGTGAAGTCAAATGGTTCAATCGCAAGAAAGGCTTCGGTTTCATCAGGCCCGATGTCGGTACGCGCGATGTATTCGTACACGTTTCGGCCCTGCATCAATCGAACATAACCGCGCTTGCCGATGGTCAGCGCGTCGAATTCGAGCTGACGCAACTTGCAGATGGCCGCACATCGGCGATGGGCGTGCGGATTATCGACGGTTCTTCGGATGAATCCGGTGCGTTTTGAACGCTTGCACGGCCGCGTATGAGCGGTTAGGCGGGGCGTGTGATGCCAGAGGGAGCGGCAAAAGGATGAATTCCGCCGATTTCGCGAGCCTGCTTTGCTCCCGACTTTGCCATGATCTCGTCGGACCGGTCGGTGCGCTCTACAACGGCGTGGAACTGCTCGTCGACGAGCATGATCCCGAGATGCGGGCGCGCTGCATGGAACTGCTTTCCGACAGCGCACGGCAGACTGCGAACAAGCTGAAGTTCTTCCGCCTCGCCTTCGGCGCGGCGGGCGGCTTCGGCGATCAGGTCGACACGCGCGAGGCGCAGGCGGCGCTCGAAGGGCTGTTCGGTGCGGAGCGCCGCGTGGCGGTGCAGTGGATGGTTGCCAACCCGGCGCTTCCCAAGGATGCGGTCAAGCTGCTGCTCAACCTCGCAATGATCGCCGGAGACGCGCTGCTGCGCGGCGGCGAACTTCGCGTCGCGGCCGAGCAGACGAGGGAAGGCGTCGAGCTTGCCGTGCGCGCGGAAGGCCCGCGTATGCTCCTCGATCCCGAGCTTCGTGCCGCGCTTGGCGGCGAAACCGACGTCGCTCAGCTGACGCCCCGCGCGGCGGCGGCGTACCTCGTCCATCTGCTGCTCAAGGAAACCGGCAGCAGCCTCCAGATTTCCGAGCCCGACGAAGGCGTTCTCGTTTTCGGAACGCGCCTCGCCGCTTAGCGCGGCATTAACCACTTCCGGTCAAGGTGGCGCGGCGCGTACAGACCGGGACGGAACATGGACGAGTTGCTCAGCGATTTTCTAACCGAAACGGCCGAAAATCTGCAGACCGTGGACAACGAGATCGTGCTGTTCGAGCGCGATTCCGGCAACCGTGACGTGCTCAACAACATCTTCCGGCTGGTGCACACCATCAAAGGTACGTGTGGTTTTCTGAACCTGCCGCGCCTCGAACGGCTGGCGCACGCCGCCGAAACCGTGCTCGGCAAGGTCCGCGACGGGCAGGCGGAGGTCTCTCCCGCCGTGGTCGGTGAAACGCTGGCGGCGATCGACGGCATCAAGGCGATCCTCGCGACGCTCGAGGCGTCGGGTAAGGAGCCGGCGGGGGACGACGAGGCGCAGATCGCGCGGCTGAACGCAGCGATCGCGGCGCCCGAGGTGCTGAAAGCGGAGCCGGTGTCCGAGGTGCAGCCGGCGGTTTCCGTAGAACAGGACGCGGCCGCAGGCCGGGGCATCCAGTCCATCCGCGTGTCCGTCGCACTCCTCGAACAGCTGATGACCACGGTTTCGGAGTTGGTGCTGACGCGCAACGAGCTTCTGCAACACCTGCGGACCCTGAAGGACGACCGGCTTGCGGTGCCGCTGCAACGGCTGTCGGTGCAGGTCGGCGAGCTTCAGGAAAGCGTCATGCGCACGCGTATGCAGCCGATCAGCAACGCGTGGAGCGCGCTGCCGCGGCTGGTGCGCAGCCTCGCGGTCGAACTCGGCAAGCCCATCGAACTCAAAATGCACGGCGGCGAGACCGAACTCGATCGCCAACTGCTCGAGCTCATCAAGGACCCGCTCGCGCACATGGTGCGGAATGCCGCGGATCACGGCATCGAGACGGCGGAGCAGCGCAAGGCGGCGGGCAAGGAACCGCGCGGCCACATCGCGCTGAAGGCGGCGCAGGAAGGTGGGCACATCGTCATCACGCTCGCCGACGACGGGCGCGGCATCGACGTGGCCCGGCTCAAGGCAAAGGCCGTGGCGCTTCGGCTTTTGACGGAGACCGACGCCGCGCAGCTTTCTGCGCAGCAGGCGCAGCGGCTCGTGTTCCATCCTGGGCTGTCGACGGCGGAGCAGGTGACGTCCGTGTCCGGGCGCGGCGTCGGCATGGACGTGGTGCGCGCGAACCTCGAGAAGATCGGCGGTGCGATCGACATCGAATCGACACCCGGTAAGGGTTCGCTGTTCACGATCCGTATTCCGCTGACTCTCGCCATCCTGCCCGCGCTCATCGTGGCGTCGGGTGGCCAGCGTTTTGCGGTCCCGCAAATGGCGGTCGTCGAGCTGGTGCGGGTCGGGCCGAACAGCGAGCATGTCGTCGAACACGTGAACAACGCCGCCGTCATGCGCCTGCGCGAACGGCTGCTGCCGCTCATCCACCTCGGCACGCTGCTCGGCATCGGTGGCGGTCGCGCCGAGGGCGACTATGTACTTATCGCACGGGCCGGGAACATCAGCTTCGGGCTCATCGTCGACAACATCTTCGATACCGAAGAGGTAGTCGTGAAGCCGGTCGCGCCGATTCTGAAAGCGCTCAGCGTCTATTCGGGGAACGCCATTCTGGGCGACGGCGCCGTCATCATGATCCTCGATGCAAACGGGATCGCTGCAAGCCTTGGAATCGCTGGAGAAAGCGACGCCGGTGATGCGATGGACGCCCCGGTGCGGGAGGCCGTCCAGGAAACCGACGCCATGCTCCTGTTCCGCGCGGGAAGTCCGCATCCGAAGGCTGTGCCGCTGTCGCTCGTCGCGCGGCTGGAGGAGTTCGACGCCGCCGCCGTCGAATGGAGCGAAGGCCGCCCGGTTGTGCAATACCGCGACGCGCTGGTGCCATTGCTCGCGGTCGACGGAGATGGAGCGCCGCGTTCGTCCGGTCGCCAGCCGGCGCTGATCTTCGACAACGGCACGAGCATGGTGGCGCTGATGGTCGACGAGGTGCTCGACATCGTCGATACGTACGTCGACATCTCGATGGCGAGCGATCTTCCGGCGCGGCTTGGTACGGCGGTCATCGCGGGGCGCGCCACGGAGGTCCTCGACGTCGCGCACTATCTCGCGCTGGCGGGCGGAATTTCGCCTGCCGCCGCCGAGGACAAGGCCGGGCGCCGCGTGCTCATCGTCGACGACAGTGCGTTCTTCCGCAACATGCTGAAACCGCTGCTGGCGTCCGCCGGATACCGGGCGATGACGGCGGCGAGCGCCGACGAGGCGCTGGCGCTTCGCGACTCCGGGGAGCAGTTCGACCTCATCCTCTCCGACATCGAAATGCCCGGCCTCTCGGGCGTCGATTTCGCGCGCGCGGTGCGGGACGACGACCGCTGGCGCGGAACGCCGCTCGTCGCGCTCTCGTCGCTCGTGAGCGATGATCACGTGCGGCAGGGCGAAGCGGCGGGCTTCGACCAGTATGTCGCCAAGTTCGACCGGTCACGGCTGCTCGACGCGGTCGCCCGCCAACTGAAGGGAGAGGCCGCGTGATTCCGGCGAAACTCGTCACGGTCGTGCTCGGCGGCCAACTCCTCGGCATCGACGTCGCGCGGGTGCAGGACGTCATCCGTCTCGGCACGGTGAGCCCCGTACCGCTCGCGCCGCGGTGGATCGCGGGCGTGATGAACCTGCGCGGCCGCATCGTGACGGCGATCGACCTCAGGGCGCGCTTCGGCCTTGCGCCGCGGCAGGACCGTGCCGGTTCGATGTGCGTGGTGGTCGAGCATCAGGGCGAGCCCTACGGCTTTATCGTGGACGAAGTTGGCGATGTTATCGACGTTGACCCCGAACAGATCGAACCCAACCCGCCGACGCTCGACCGCCGCTGGCAGCAGGTATCGGACGGGATCGTGAAGCTCGATGTGCTGATGGTGCTCGCCAGCGTGCGGGCGATCATGGACGCCGACCTGGCCGCCGCCGCTTAACGCGAATGCAAGATTTTCACGGCAAGACATATTTGGCGCAACACCCGGTGCGAGAGCCTGTGATGAAATCGTGTCTGATCGTCGACGACTCCAAGGTCATCCGCAAGGTTGCGCGCCGCATCCTCGAGGACCTGAGCTTCGCGACCGAAGAAGCGGCGGACGGGCGCGACGCGCTCGAACAGTGCCGGCAGGCCATGCCGGATGTGATCCTGCTCGACTGGAACATGCCGGTGATGAGCGGTATGGAATTCCTTTCGGTCCTGCGTTCCGAGCAGGAAGGCAAGCGACCCGTCGTGGTCTTCTGCACCACCGAGAACGACATGGCGCACATCCGCGCCGCCATCGACGCGGGGGCAGACGAATACATCATGAAGCCCTTCGACCGAGACGTCATCGAAGCCAAGCTCGCGCAGGTCGGCGTCATCTAGGCGCCGGGGCCGGACCATGAACAGGGCAGCAGCGCCGATCGTGCAGACATCGGCACCGATCCGTGTGCTTCTCGTCGACGATTCCGGCGTCAGCCGCGCGCTGATGGCGCAGTGGCTGCACGACGATCCGAAAATCCGGGTGGTCGCCACCGCCGCGAACGGGGCCGACGCCATCGCGGCGGCGAAAGCGCATCCGGTCGACGTGATCGTGCTCGATGTCGAAATGCCCGGCATGGACGGCATCGCGGCGCTCCCCCGGCTCGTGGAAGCGGCGCCCGGCGCGCGCATCCTGATGGCCTCCACCCTGACGACGCGCGGCGCCCGCGTGACGTTCGAGGCGCTGAACCTCGGCGCGACGGATGCGATCGCCAAGCCGCGCAGCGGGTGGGCGACCGCCGCCGGTCCCGCATTCCGCGACGAGTTCGTCCGCAAGGTCCGCGCGCTCGGGGAAATCGAACGGCCGCAGCCTGCGCTCCGCCGCGTACCCGCCGCCGCACCGGCGCCCTACACGCGGGCGGAGCCCTCGCGCGCCGCGCCGCAGGTGATCGCCATCGGCGCATCGACGGGCGGCCCCAACGCCATGTTCGAGCTGATCGAGCAGCTTCCGAAGCCCGTGCGCGTGCCGATCATCGTGACGCAGCACATGCCGCCGACCTTCACGGTGATCCTTGCCGAGCACATGGCGCGCCGTGGCGGGATACAGGCGTTCGAGGCAACCGACAGGATGCCCGTGCAGCCCGGCGTCGTCTACGTGGCGCCGGGCGGGCGGCACATGGAGGTCGCGCGCTCCGGCGGGACCGTGCGGCTGCACCTTACCGATGCCGTGCCCGAGAACTTCTGCCGCCCTTCCGTCAATCCGATGCTGCGCTCGGCGGCGGCGGTGTGGGGCGCCTCGACGCTTGGGGTCATGCTGACCGGCATGGGATCGGACGGCCTCGACGGCGCGCGCGCGGTCGTTGCGGCGGGCGGCACCATGCTCGCGCAGGACCAGGCGAGCTCGGTCGTCTGGGGAATGCCCGGCGCGGTGGTGAAGGCGGGCCTCGCCGCCGAGATGCTGCCGGTCGGCGGGCTCGCCTCGGCGATCGGCTGCCTGCTGGAGGCGGGCCGGTGACGACGTCCAGCTCCGGGCCCGACGCCGGCTTCGACTGTCTGGCCGCGCTGCTTCGCGCCCGTGCAGGGCTGGAGCTTGCGCGCAGCAAGACCTATCTCGTCGAGTCCCGGCTGGGCCCGCTGGCGCGGGCGCACGGCTGCGTCACCGTCGCCGCGTTCCTCGAAAGCCTTGCCCGGGACGGGATCGGGGAGGCGCTTGCGGCCGATCTCGTCGAGGCGATGCTCAACAACGAGACGTTCTTCTTCCGGGACATCCAGCCCTTCGATCTGCTTCGGCAGCGGATCCTGCCGCAGCTCCGCGCCGCGCGCGCCGCGTCGCGCCGCATCCGCATCTGGAGCGCGGCGGCCTCGACGGGCCAGGAGCCCTATTCGGTGGCGATGCTGTTCGCGGAGGACCGCGCGAGCTGGGAAGGCTGGACCATCGACATCGTCGGCACCGATATTTCCCGCCGTGCGGTCGCGCGGGCGCGAAGCGGCCTCTATTCGCAGTTCGAGGTGCAGCGGGGCCTCAGCATCCACCGCCTGATGGCGCACTTCGAGAAGACCGGCGAACACTGGGCGCTGAGCCCGGATATACGCGCTATGGTGCGTTTCCAGCCGCTGAACCTGCTCGGTCCGTGGTCGCTGGGTGCGCCGTTCGACATCATCCTGTGCCGCAACGTGCTCATGTACCTCGCGCACGACTGCAAACAGGATGTCCTCGCCCGCATCCACCGGCATCTGAATCCCGATGGACGCCTCATCCTCGGCGCTGCCGAAACCGTGCTGGGCGTCACCGACGCCTTCGTGCCCGACTGGCAGAACCGGGGGCTCTACCTGCCTGCTCCGGCGCCCCAGACGCCCGTCTTCGCGCGCGCGGTCTGATTTCCCGCGCCTCCCGGTTCCATCCGGCCCGATCGCGGTCTAAGCTATGGATTAGAGACTGATTCACGTTCGAGAGGGAAGCGCACGCGCTTCCCTCTCGAACGATCAGGCTCTAGACAGCGGCGCATGTCGATCTGGGGCAAGATTCTGGGAACCGCCGTCGGCCTCGCCATCGGCGGGCCGCTGGGCGCGCTTGCGGGCCTTGCCGCGGGACACGCCATTGATGTCGGCGCGGCACGGCTCGGCCGCGGCGAGCGCGCGCAGGTCGCCTTCACCATCGCCGCCATCGCGCTTGCCGCCAAGATGGCGCGCGCCGACGGCTACGCCTCCGCCGACGAGTTCGCCGTGTTCGAGCGCCTGTTCCAGGTGGAAGCGGCGGAGCGCGCGAACGCCGAGCGCTTCTACAACCTCGCCAAGCGTTCGACCGAAGGCTTCGAAAGCTATGCCCGGCAGGTCCGCAGCATCATCGGCACCGGATCGCCCGCGCTCGAGGATCTCGTCGAGGCGTTGCTGATGATCGCCGTCGCCGACGGCGTGACGCGTGAAGAGCTTGAGTACGTCGATCGCGTGCGCCGCGAGTTCGCCATCGCCGATGCCGACTTCGCGCGGATCAGGGCGCGCTATGTCGCGCCGGACCCGGACGACCCCTATGTCGTGCTCGGCGTGGCGCCCGGCGCGGACCGGGAGACGGTCCGCAGCGCCTACCTCGCGCTCGTGAAGCGGCACCATCCCGACCGGCACTACGCGGAAGGGACGCCCGCCGAGTTCATCCGCGTCGCGGACCTGCGCATGGCCGAGATCAACGCGGCCTACCGCACGATTATGTCGTCATGAAGCCCGCGCACCTCGCCTTCATCCTGTTCATCGACCTCCTTTGGGCGATGAACGTCGTCGCGGTGAAGGAGATCATCACCGCGTTCGGGCCGGTGACCGGCGTGTTCCTGCGCTACGCGATCGTGCTGCTGTTCACGCTGCCATGGCTGCGGCCGGTGAAGGGACGCATGGTAGACATCGTGATCGCCGGCATCGTATCGGGCGCGGTCTTCATGGGCCTCGGCGGTCTCAGCTTCGCGCTCACCGAGAATGTCGCGGCGCTTTCCATCGCGGGGCAACTCGGCGTGCCGTTCAGCCTGATGCTGGCCGTGATCTTCCTCGGCGAGACGATCCGCTGGGTCCGCATCGTCGGCACTGCGGCCTCGTTCATCGGCATCGCCATCATGGGCTTCGACCCGGCGATCTGGGACGAGCGGCTCGGCGTCGGCCTCACCATCCTCGCGTCGTTCATGTGGGCGGTGGGCTCGCTGCTGTTCCGCCGCCTGCAAGGCGTCAACCCGCTCACCATCCACGCGTGGCTCGCGTTCGTGAGCGTGCCGTTGCTGCTCGCCGCGGCGCTGTGGTTCGAGCCCGGCGGTCTTGCCCGGGCGGCGGACGCGGACGCGCGGGTCTGGGGCTGGCTGCTCTACGCGGTGGTCGGCTCGTCGATCATCGGCCATGCCGGGATGAGCTGGCTGCTCCAGCGCTATCCGGTGACGACGATGGCGCCGCTCACCTTGCCGACGCCGCTCATTGCGGCGATCATCGCGATCATGGTGTATGATACGCCGGTCAGCTTCGAATTCGCCGTCGGCGCGCTCGTCACCATCGCCGGCGTCGCCGTGGTGACGTGGCGGAGCGCGACGCAGAAGGCGGACGAGGGGCTCGTCAAGGAATGGGCGCGCGAGGTGAAGCGATGATTGATTGCCCGTCGCCCAACCATGACGCGCGGACGCTGCCGGTTTCGATGGTGGTGCTACACTACACGGGGATGCAGTCCGCAACCGCCGCGCTCCAGCGCCTGACGGACTCGGAGGCGAAAGTCTCGTCGCACTACATGATCGCCGAGGACGGCAACGTGCTCCGCCTCGTCGACGAGGACCGGCGCGCGTGGCACGCGGGCAAGTCGTTCTGGCGAGGCATCGCCGACGTGAACTCGGCGAGCGTCGGCATCGAGATCGTCAATCCCGGCCACGAGTTCGGCTACCGGCCGTTTCCCGAAGCGCAGATGGACGCGCTGATCCCGCTTCTGGCCGGGATCGTGAAGCGGCACGGCATCCGGCCGGGCAACGTCGTCGGCCACAGCGACATCGCGCCCGCGCGCAAGGCCGATCCGGGCGAGCTTTTCGACTGGCCGCGCCTCGCCCGCCTCGGGCTTGCGACCGCGGTTCCGGACGCGATCGCCGATCCGCACTGGACGGACGCGGGGATGCTCCTCGCTCTCGAACGCTACGGCTATGACGTGAGCGACGGCCCGGGGGCGATCATCGCGTTCCAGCGGCGGTTCCGGCCTTCCAACATCGACGGCGTGGTGGACGGCGAGACGCGCGCGATCCTGCTCGGGTTGCTGCTGACGACGCCTCAGGAGGAACTGCGGCTCGCCTGAGCTTCGGCCTTTTCGGCAGGTTATTGCTTGTTTGCCGTTATTTCCGAGCCGGCAGGTGATTCCACCTGCCTTGAAATCACTTTAAGCGGCAGCGGGGCGGCGGGCGGCTTGCAGCCCTTCGCGGCGCCGTAGCCTTTCAGGAAGCTGCGCCGCGCGACGCCGGTGACGATCGCCGCCCGGTAGCGCCGCTGGTTCTCCGCGCTTCCGGAAATCTCGCGCACGATGCCGCGGAAGGGCAGGATCAGGTTGGACAGGAAGTTGCCGGAAAGGCGCAGGACGGTGTCGGCGCGCTTCTTGCCCTTGTCCTCGGCGATCTCGACGTCGAGATCGGGGCCAAGCACGGCGTCGAGCTTTTCCACCGCCGCGCGCACCTCGGCGCATTTGCGGATGCCCTTCAGCGAATAGGGATCGTCGAGGATGTCGAGCAGGTCCTGCGGAATCTCGTCTTTCTTGAGATTGACGTCCTCCACCGGCTGCGTCGCCGCGTCGAGCGCGCGGCTCGTGGTGGGCTTGTCCTTCTCGCCGGGCGTGGTCTGGGCGGCGGCGGGCAGCGCGAAAAACGGCACGAGAAGCAGCAGGGGCACGGCAAGACGACGCATGTACGGTTCCCTCGAACATACGCCCCCTTGGCCCATCTTTTCTCTGAAACTGGGGGCCGCGCCAAGCATGGACTTCGCGCTCGTTTGGTCATAGGCCGCGTCGAGGATGCTGTGTTGCGATTTTGCGACAAGGACGGGGCAGGTTGGAAACGGAGCATGAACCGCGGGTCACGGCGCTGCTCGTCGCCGGGAGGCGGCCGGGCGTCGATCCGCTGGCCGCGCACTTCGGCGTCGACGACAAGGCGCTGATCGCGGTTGCCGGCGAGCCGATGCTTTCGCGCGTGGCGCGCGTGCTGGCGGACCATCCGCAGGTGGCGCGCACGGTGGTGCTGGCGCAGGCGCCGGAGCGGCTGCTCGCGCATCCGGGCACGGCATGGATGGCGGCGGACGCACGGATCGCTGTGCTGGCGGGCGGAAACTCGGTGAGCGCCGCCGTGGCCGCAGCGCTCGAAGCCGATCCCGGCGGCTGGCCGTTTCTCGTCACCACGGCGGACAACGTGCTGCTGGACGCGGAGACGCTGACCGGTTTCATCGCCGGGGCAGGCGCGCGCGGGACCGATGTCGCCGTCGGTCTCGTGTCGCGGGAGGTGTTCGCGCGCGCGTTCCCAAATGCGCGGCGGACGTGGCTGAAGTTTCGCGGCGGGGCCTATTCGGGCGCGAACCTCTTCTTCCTCGCGCGGCCCGCGGCGCTGTCCGCCGTGCGCTTCTGGCAGCGCGTGGAAAGCGAGCGGAAGAAGGTGCGCGCCATCGCGCGCGCGTTCGGGCCGGGCCTCCTCGTGGGCTACCTGCTTCGCGCGATGCGCGTGGAGCGGGCGCTGGCGCGGGCCGGGGCGCGGCTCGGCGTCACTGCCGCGCCGGTATTGCTCGACAGGCCGGAGGCGTGCATCGACGTCGACAAGGTGGAGGACCATGCCATCGCGAGCGCGATCCTTGCCGCACGGGCCTGAGCGCACATTCCACTTCCTGCCACATTTCCGGTCTAGGCGCGCGCAATGACCAGACGCGCCATCATCCTCAGCGCAGGGCAGGGCTCGCGCCTGCTGCCGCTGACCGCCGACCGGCCGAAATGCCTGATCGAGTTTTCGGGCCGCACGCTGCTCGACTGGCAGCTCGACATGCTGATCGCGGGCGGCATCGACGACATCACGGTCGTGGTCGGGTTCAACTCGGACATGGTGGACGCGGCCATCGCGCGCCGGGAGGATCGCGGCGCTGAGGTACGGACGCTGTTCAACCCCTTCTATCAGGTGGCGGACAATCTCGGCTCGGTGTGGCTGGCGCGCGGACTGATGGACCGGCCCTTCGTGATCCTGAACGGCGACACGCTCGTCTCGCGGGAGATCGTGGAGCGCGTGCTCGCCGCGCCCGACGCGCCGATCCGCGTCACGGTGGACGTGAAGGACGATTACGACCTCGACGACATGAAGGTCCGCCGCGAGGGCGAGCGGCTGCTCGACATCGGCAAGCGGCTGACGGCGGAGGAAAGCAACGCCGAGTCCATCGGCTTCCTGCGCTTCAACACGGAAGGTGCGGCGCGCTTCCGCGCCGAGGTGGAGCGCATGATGCACTCGCCCGAAGGCACGCGGAGCTGGTATCTGCGCGCCATCCATCACATCGCGGCGGACCCTGCCTCCACGGTGCTCGTCACCTCGATCGAGGGGCTGGAGTGGGGCGAGGTGGACTTCCCGCAGGACGTCGAGGTCGGGCAGGCGCTCACCGCCGGCTGGCGCTGAGGCTCAGGCGCTGCGCGGCGACGCCCCATCCGGCGAGATCGGGGCTGCTGGCGCGCTTCAACAACGTCTTCGCGTTCTTCACGGTGAAGGCGCCCGCCCTGGCGATGCCGTCCAGCTCCGCCCATGACACGGGCGCTGCGACCGGCGCACCCGGCCGTGCGCGGGCGCTGTAGGGTAGAATCGCGGTGGAGCCGCGCTGGTTGCGCAGCCAGTCGATGAAGATGCGGCCCTTGCGCTTCGCCTTCGACATCGTCGCCGTGAAGCGCTCCGGCTCGAGGTCGGCGATGGTGCGCGCGAAGCGTTCGGCGAAGCCCTTCACGGCGTCCCAGTCCTCGGCGGGCGCGAGCGGTACGACGACGTGGATGCCCTTGCCGCCGGTGAGCAGCGGGAAGCCGGCGAGACCGGCATCGGCAAGAGACTTCCGAATATCGTGCGCCGCCGCCTTCACCTCCGCGAAGCCGACCGCTTCGTCGGGGTCGAGATCGAACACCATCCGGTCGGGCCGCTCCACGTCCTCGACGCGTGCGCCCCAGCCGTGGAATTCGATGGTGCCCATCTGGACGCAGGCGAGGATGCCTTCGGCGTCTTCAATGTAGAGATAGTTATCGGGGGCGCCGCTTTTCTCGACGATAGGAATGTGGCGCACGGCGGGGCCGAAGCTGCCGTTGTCGTGCTTCTGGTAGAAACATTGCCGGGCGCGGCCCTGCGGGCAGCGCACGAGGCTGACCGGTCGCCGCGCAAGCCACGGCAGCATGAGGCCGCTCACCTGCCGGTAATAGTCGGCAAGCGCGCCCTTGGTGATCCCCGCCTCGGGGAAGAGGACGCGATCGGGATGCGTGATCGTGATCTTCAGGGGTGCGGCGTCTTCGGGCATCTCGTCCTCGCGCGGCCGATCATCGGACGGGAACGCGCGAAAGGCAATTCGGAGGGCGAATCAGTTGATTCATTCGTTCGAACGAACTAATCACAGGCCATGGACGACGAGACCGGGAAATCCGCGACCCGCGCGCATCTCATCGGGATCGCCATCGACTGCTTCGGCCGCGCGGGCCCGGACGGGATCAGCACGCGCGAACTCGCGCGCCGCGCGGACAAGCCGATGTCGGCGATCACCTATCATTTCGGCGGCAAGGACGGGCTCTACCTCGCCGCCGCGCGTCACATCGCCGCGCAGCTCGGAACGTGGCTGGGCGCGGCGCTCGACGAAGCCGGCGCCGTGTGCGGCGACGACGGCGACGCGGCCGCGGCGAGGGCGGCGCTCCGCACCTTCCTGAACGGTGCGATCGGCATCATGACGCGCCCGGAAACCGAAGCGTTCGCGCGTTTCATCATCCGCGAGCAGTCCGACCCGACGGAAGCGTTCAACGTGCTTTACGAAGGCTTCATGAAGCGGGTTCTCGACCGTGTGACGGCGCTGCTCGCACGGGTTTCGGGCGGTGCGCTCGATCCGCTGGACGCGCGCGTCCGCGCCGTGATGCTGTTCGGGCAGATCCTCGTTTTCCGAATCGCACGGGCGGCCGTGCTGCGCGCCACGGGCTGGAACGACATCGGCCCCGCCGAGCAGCAGGTCATCGGCCGCATCGCGCTTGATCAGCTTGACGCGATCCTCGATTGCATCGTTCAGGGAGAAGCCGCGTGAACCGTCGCCGTCTCGCCATCATCGCCGTCGCTGCGATCCTCGTGATCGCGGCCGTCGCCACGGGAGGGTTCGGGCTCGTGCGCGGCCGGGACGGTCCTCTCACGCTCTACGGCAACGTTGATATAAGGCAGGTCGACCTCGCCTTCCGCGTTCCGGGGCGGATCGAAACGATCGGTTACGAGGAAGGTGCGAAGGTGGAGGCGGGGGCGGCGCTCGCCACGCTCGACACGCGCCCGCTGGATAATGCGCTGAAGGTGGCGGAGGCCGAGGTCGGCATCGCCGAGGCCGAGCTCGACAAGCGCCGCACCGGCAACCGGCCGCAGGAAATCGCGCAGGCCGAGGCGCGCGCCGCGGAAGCCGCCGCCGGGCTCGCGCGTGCCCGCGAGGATTACGAGCGGCGGTCCGCGCTCGTGAAAACCGGCGCGGTCAGCCGGGCGCAGTTCGAGGCGACCGAGGCGCAGTACCGCGCTGCCGAGGCGCAGATGCGCGCGGCGCAGCAGGCGCTCTCGCTTCAGAAGGCGGGCGCGCGGCGCGAGGACATCGCCGCCGCCGCCGCGCAGGTCGCCGCCGCGCGCGCCCGGCGCGATCAGGCGCGCACCAGT
>JACFNY010000006.1:0-570 GCA_019454625.1 Sphingomonadaceae bacterium | reverse complement strand
GTTGCTCGCGCCCAATCCCGGCACCATCCTGACGCGGGCGCGGGAGCCGGGCGCGATCGTGCAGCCGGGTGAAACCGTGCTGACGCTGACCATCGACCGCCCGCTCCGCATCCGCGCCTATGTCGCGCAAGGCGCTCTCTCGCGCATCTCGCCCGGCATGGCGGTGGAGGTGAGGGCCGACGGCAACGCGAAGACCTATCGCGGCAAGATCGCCCACATCGCGCCGAGCGCCGAGTTCACGCCGAAGACGGTGCAGACCGAGGACCTTCGCGCCGACCTCGTCTACCGCGTGCGGATCAACGTGGAGGATGCCGACGACGCGCTGCGGCAGGGCCAGCCCGTCACCGTCTCGGTGCCCGGCGCGCGCGCGGCCGCGGACTGAGCGATGACGGCGGTCGCCACCGCGCGCGGGGTCGTCAAGCGCTTCGGCACGGACGCCGCCCCGGCGCTGGACGGCGTCGACATCGCCGTGGCGGCGGGGTGCATGACCGGCCTCGTCGGGCCGGACGGCGCGGGCAAGACGACGCTGATCCGCGTTCTTGCGGGCCTCGTCGAACCCGATGCGGGCGA